>JAZLGD010000196.1:0-7595 GCA_045616105.1 Oscillospiraceae bacterium
CTTGGCACGCCGCAAGGGATTCGAACCCCTGACCTTCTGGTCCGTAGCCAGACGCTCTATCCAGCTGAGCTAGCGGCGCATAACGCTTTGCGCCTAAGTATATTAGCACAGCATAACGGCAAATGCAAGCCTTTTTTACCAAAAAGAATAAATTTTTCTGTCAGGGATATTAAAGTCCCATTGAACTTGATACGGCATCGGCAACCTCGCCCATGGTCTTTAAGGTTTTGCCTACAACATTTTTGGGACCTTTTTTGCCTGAAGCCATTGCTATACCGAGGCAGCTGCCGACAGCAGTGCCTATGCCCATTCCTATAAGAAAATTAGCTTTTTTCATTGTTTACACCTCCGAAACATATTATGCCCATATTTCTTTTGCTACTCGGGTGTAATATGTGGTATAATAACTACTAATTATAATGTATAAGTATGCTTTCACGAAAGGAGAAAAGCAATGAGCGTAAAAATACTGGCTGTAGGCGATGTTTGCGGTGAGCCCGGCCTTGAATATTTAAATAAAAATCTGCGCCGCCTGCGCAAAGAAATGGAAATTGATTTTGTCGTTGTAAACGGTGAAAACGCAAATGTTGTCGGCATTACACCAAAGCAGGCCGACAGCATATTCCGCGCGGGCGCAGATGTTATAACCCTCGGCAACCACACATGGACGAGAACAGAACTCCGCCCGTATCTGGACGAGAGAAAGCGGATTCTTCGCCCTGCGAACTGCGCGCCGCAGTGCCCTGGCAAGGGAATTGAGGTATATAAAACCGATTTCGGCGATGTCTGTGTTCTGAATTTAATGGGTCACTTTACTCTGGATACGAATACGGATAATCCCTTTGTTATAGCTGACGGATATATGGAGGAGATAAGGGAAAAAATAATCCTTGTCGATTTCCACGCCGAGGGTACCAGCGAAAAGCGGGCCATGGGCTTTATGCTTGACGGCAGAGCCAGCGCGGTCTGGGGAACTCACACCCATGTACAGACATCGGACGCCTGCGTTTTGCCGAACGGTACTGGATATATTACCGATCTTGGCATGACAGGGGCTATAAACTCGGTTATCGGCATCGAGCCTGAGCAGTCCATAGGAAAGTTTTTCGGAGATCCTCCGAGAAGATACGATTCAGCAAAAGGCCCTGCAAAGCTTGAGGGCTGCATTTTTGAAATTGACCCCGAGACAGGCAAGTGTCTCAAGGCAGAAGGGATAAGACTTACATGAGCATGATAAAACTGCTGCATGCGGCCGATTTGCATCTGGATTCCCCCTTTGAGGGACTTCCCGAGGAAAAGGCCGCGCAGAGAAGAATAGAGCAGCGTGAGCTTCTCGGCAGAATTGCCGATGTAGCACGCGACCAGCAGGTACAGCTTGTTTTGCTGTCGGGCGATCTTCTGGACTCCGACAGCGCATACGGCGAAACCGCGGAAGAACTTGTACACACACTGGCGGGCATTCCTGCGCCCGTTGTTATCTCACCGGGTAACCACGATTATTATTCCCGTCGTTCTCCGTATTATCGCCTGCATTTCCCCAGCAACGTTCATATTTTTTCCGAGAATGAAATTGAGTGCATTGATATGCCCGAAATCTGCGCCCGCGTTTACGGCGCTGCATTTACGGATAAGTACAGCGAAGGTTTGCTGAAGGGGTTTTCCGTCGAAAAGAAGCCCGATACGCTCGATATTATGTGCATCCACGGCGAGGTCGGAAAGAATTCACAGTATAACCCCATAAGCGAGGACGAGATAGCCGCTTCAAATCTCGACTACATAGCCCTCGGCCATATTCATCAGGGAAGCGGACTGAAAAAAGCGGGCAGCACATGGTATTCATGGCCCGGCTGCCCCGAGGGACGAGGATTTGACGAGCTTGGCGAAAAGTATATAAGCCTTGTCGGTATAGTTGACGGTGAGTGCCGCATTATGCCTGTATCCGTTTCGAACAGAAAATATGAAATTCTGCCCGTTAAGCTCGACGAAAATGAGGCACTTGAGGCAATCGAGAGCGCACTTCCCGAGAATACGGAAAATGATATTTACCGCATTATTCTGCGCGGCGAGACTGATTCCGCGCCGGATATGGCAGAGCTCAAAGAAAAGCTCGAAAGCCGCTTCTTCAGCCTTCAGCTCCGCGATGAAACAAGTCTGCGCAAGGATATTTGGGAAAAAGCAGGAGAGGACAG
This sequence comes from Oscillospiraceae bacterium, assembly GCA_045616105.1. Lineage (GTDB taxonomy): Bacteria > Bacillota > Clostridia > Oscillospirales > Oscillospiraceae > F23-B02. The sequence goes on from JAZLGD010000196.1 coordinate 2,190, forward strand.
CCTCAGAGGTCTGTTCCTGCAAAAGCTCAGAAAGATGCTTGAAAAAGCGGGCGACGAAGAAGAAAAAGAAAGAATAGTTCAGGCTGCCCGATGGGGCTTGGCTGCGCTGGACAGACGCGAGGAGGTAGTGCGACATGAGGATTAATAAGCTTACCGCCTCTTTCGGAAAACTCAACGGTGATACCCTTGAGCTCAAAGACGGACTTAACATTATAAGCGCACCCAACGAAAGCGGAAAGAGCACATGGTGTGCATTCATCCGCGCAATGCTCTACGGCATCGACAGTACCGAGCGCGCAAAGGCGGGATACCTGCCCGATAAGCAGAGATATGCACCATGGTCAGGAGCGCCCATGCAGGGCGAAATGGAAGTTACGGTGGGCGATAAAAACATAAGCCTGAGCCGTGAAACCAGACTGAAAACCGCACCTATGCGCGAGTTTTCCGCAGTATATACAGGAACAAACATTCCCGTTGAGGGTATGAGCGGCAGCAATGCGGGCGAAATGCTCACTGGTGCAACAAAGGAAGTTTTCCGCCGCAGCGCCATGGTTGAGCAGGGGCATATTTTAGTCAGCGGAAATCCCGAGCTTGAAAAGAGAATAGCTGCCATAGTTTCAACCGGCGATGAGGACTGCTCCTTCGCCGAGGCGGATGAACAACTCCGCGCATGGCAGAGAAAGAGAAGATATAACCGCCGCGGAAAGCTCCCCGAGCTTGAACAGGAAATGGCGGAAAAGGAACAGCTTCTCAGCGAGCTGCAGTTTGCAAACGACGAAAAGGAACGCCTTACGGACAGCCTTTACCATGCAAAGAAAAAGGTTAAGCAGCTCGAGGAGGCGATGACCGAAAGCCGAAAGACAGCACGCAAGGAAGCCCTTGCAAATCTGCAGGCAACACGCATTAAGGTCGGAGAGAGCATTGATGCTCACGAAGAATCCGATGCGGAGCTCGATAAGTGCCGCAGCGCACTGGAAAAGAGTATTCTCGGTGGCCGCGAGCCCGAAGAAGTTAAGCAGCAGGCGAAGAAAGACCTTGCCGAGTGTGACGAGCTGCGCGAGCTGGCGGAAAAGAAGCACAGCCCCGCACTTGCAATAATCTGTATCGTTCTGGCGCTTGCAGCCGCAGCTTTCGGACTGCTTTATATGCCGGTGATATACCTCTACATTGCGGCAGGTGTGCTGGCTGTACTCGGAATTGTGCTGTTTATAATCTGCGGTAATAAGAAAAAAACATCCAATGAAGCGGCAGAAAAACGCAGGCAGATTCTGCGTGAATATAAAGCCATGAACGAGGGAGACATTGAGCTCTGCGTGGACGAATACTTCGAGCTTTATGATGCGTTTGTTGAGGCAAGAGAAAAAGAAGCAGAGGCCTCGAAGATTATGGCGGAAGCTCGCAAGGCTCAGGAAAACGCCGAGAGTACTGCACTTAACGATCTTGACTTCTCAAGCGGTGAGAGCGAAGCGGCACAGCTCAGCCGCGAGTATAATGCCGCTCAGCAGAACAGCGACTATATATCCGACCGCATTTCCGAAATGCGCGGCAAGATTCAGACTATGGGTGACCCGCTTGTAATAGGCTCTGAGCTGAGCAGTATGAGGGCTGAATATGACGAGATAAGTGCGGAGTTTGAGGCAATTTCCCTTGCGGTTGATGTCCTTCGCGAGGCCGATGCAGATATACAGAGCCGTTTTTCCCCAGTGCTCGGACAGACTGCGGCAAACTATATGTCACTCATAACAGGCGGCAAGTACGAGTCAATTCTCATTAACCGCGACTTTTCCGCAAAGACCAAAGCCGACGGGGATACCGTGGCTCGCCAGACCGAATATCTGAGCGCGGGCACACTCGACCTCATGTACCTTGCGGTACGCCTTGCAGTGTGCGAAATGGCACTTCCCGAGGACGCAAACTGTCCGCTTATACTTGACGATACACTTGTAAATCTGGACAACGAGCGCACCGCTCAGGCGATGAAGCTTCTTGAGGAGATCGCAAAGACAAGACAGGTAATACTCTTCACCTGTCGCTGAAAAGGAGACATATTATGGCGGATTTTTCTCATTTTAACGACAACGGACGCGCCAGAATGGTCGACGTTTCCGAAAAGAACGAAACAAGCCGCACGGCAGTAGCAGCAGGCAGAGTGCTTGTAAATGAAGAGACCTTTCGCCTTATAAAGACCGGCGGAATGAAAAAGGGCGATGTTCTCGCAACGGCACAGATTGCAGGCATCATGGGCGCAAAGCGCACTCCGGATATAATCCCCATGTGCCACCCCATTATGATATCGGGTGTGGATATAGACTTTAATCTCAATGAGGAAGAGCTTGCGGTTGAGATTTGCGCAACGGCAAAATGCACGGGCGTAACGGGGGTCGAAATGGAGGCGCTTACTGCGGTCTCCGTCGCGGCGCTGACTGTTTACGATATTTGCAAGGCCGTGGAGAAGGACATGGTCATACGCGACATCCGCCTTCTGAAAAAGACCGGCGGCAAAAGCGGCGAATTTATCCGTGAGGAATAAAAACGTGAAAAATGTTGTTATAATCGGCGGCGGCGCGTCGGGCATGATTGCGGCGCTCACTGCGGCCGAGGATGAAAATATTAATGTAATATTGCTTGAACGCCAGCAGCGCGTTGGAAGAAAGCTTCTTGCAACGGGCAACGGACGATGCAACCTGACAAACGTGGGCGCGACGATTGCAAACTACCACGGAGAGAATCCGGAGTTTGCGGAAGCGGCGCTCTCAAGGTTTTCTCCCGATGATACGCTCAGGTTTTTCAAGGATTTGGGACTTGTGACGGTTACGGAATACGGCGGCAGAGTTTACCCGCTCTCAAACTCGGCAAACTCCGTCGTCGATGTTCTGCGCTTTGCGCTTGAGCAGAGAAACGTCACTCTCAAAACCTCATGCCCTGCGAGAGAAATACGAAAAAACGGCGAGGGCTTTACTGTCATTACCGACGAAGAAAAAATAAACGCCGATGCGCTTATTATGGCATGCGGCGGCGCGGCAGGAGCAAAGCTGGGCGGCGTTATGGATGGATATGAGCTTTTAAAGCCGCTGGGCCATAAGCGCACAAATCTGCGCCCGTCTCTTGTTCAGCTCATATGCGATCCCACATATCCCCGCGCCTTAAAGGGCGTGCGAGCTGAGGCGGCGCTGCGCCTTACTGCGGGCAAAATGGAAATCGCAAAATCAAAGGGTGAATTGCAGTTCATCGAAGCGGGACTTTCGGGACCTGCGGCGTTTGATATCTCCCGCGCGGCATCGTTCTGCGATACGGGCGCAATCGTACACATTGATTTTCTCCATATGCTCGATACTGAGGCGGTGATTGAAATCCTGAAGCACCGCACTCAAAGTCTGCCCAAGCTTGGTACGGACGAGCTCCTTACGGGAGTTTTGCATAACCGACTGGGCAGAATGCTTGTGAAATATGCGGGAGTTGGAAGCGGAAGAGAACTGAAAACGCTTGCAGATAGCGAGCTTGAGAGAGTTGCAAATGCCTGCAAGGATTTTTGCATTGAGCTCAAAGGCGTTGAAAGCTTTGACTGCGCTCAGGTTACCGCTGGCGGCATAAAAACAAGCGGTATTAACCCCGAAACACTTGAAAGCTGGTTTGTGCCGAATCTCTACATCTGCGGAGAACTCCTCGATGTGGATGCCGACTGCGGTGGATACAACCTGCAATGGGCGTGGGCAAGCGGACATCTTGCAGGGAGGCTCGGCAAATGATACTTGTCAGAGGTCTGCATCTCGGCGTCGGTGAGAGCGAAGAAAAACTCAAAGCTCTTGCGGCAAAGACACTGAGAATAGCGGAAAACGATATAAAAAAGCTTGAGATAACAAAAAAATCTCTCGATGCACGAAAGAAAAATGATATTCGTATAGTGTATGCCGTTGCTGTGGAAGTATCGGGAAACGAGGAAAAAAATATTTCCCGGGCAAAGAACAAGGATGTAGGCACATACGAAAAATACGAATATGCAATTCCCGAATGTGCAGCGCCTGATATGCGCCCTGTTGTTGTAGGCTTCGGGCCTGCGGGAATGTTTGCTGCGCTGGTGCTTGCAAAGGCGGGACTTAAGCCGATAGTTCTGGAACGCGGCGCAGATGCGGAAACAAGGCTCAAAAAGGTTGAAAGTTTCCGCAGCGGCGGCGAACTTGACCCAGAGTGCAATGTACAGTTCGGCGAAGGTGGAGCGGGAACATTTTCCGACGGCAAACTGGGAACGGGAATTAAAAATCCCCGTATAAGCTGGGTGTTAAGACAGTTTTATGAGCACGGTGCTCAGGAAAATATCCTGTATGATGCAAAGCCCCATATCGGAACGGACATTCTTGTTTCCGTTGTTCAGAACATAAGAAAAGATATTATTTCTCTGGGAGGCGAGGTCCGATTCGGACATAAGCTGTCAAAACTGCTTCTTAATGAGAATATGCTTTGCGGCATTGAGGTCACGGCAGGGGAGAGCACTTATGAGATGCCCTGCAAAAAGCTCCTGCTTGCCATAGGCCACAGTGCCCGCGATACCTTTGAAATGCTAAACTCAATCGGAGTTCCAATGGAGCCCAAGCCATTCTCAATGGGCGTTCGCATTGAGCATAAGCAGAAGATGGTGGATATCAGCCAGTACGGCGCGGAGTATGATAACCTGCCGCCAGCCGACTACTCTCTGAGCGTACACCTTCCGGACGGAACGAGCGCGTATACATTCTGCATGTGTCCCGGCGGAAAGGTGATTGCGGCCGCCTCGGAAATCGATGGCGTTGTCACAAACGGCATGAGCTATTCGCGCCGCGACGGAGAAAACGCAAACGCAGCACTTTTGATTACTCTGCATCCCGAGGACTTTCCGTATGAGGGAACTCTGGGCGGTATGTACTGGCAGAGAGAAATCGAAAAGAAAGCCTTTGATTTAGGCCGTGATTACAAAGCCCCGGCTCAGCTTGTGGGTGATTTCCTTGCCCGCAGACCCAGCACGGAGTGCAGAAGCGTAAAGCCCAGTTATATCCCGGGCGTTCATTATTGCGATATACACGAGATTCTGCCTGAGAGGATAACAAGCGTTCTTGAAAACGCACTTCCCGAGCTGGGAAAAAAGCTTCAGGGCTTTGATGATGCCGATGCCGTGATGACATGTCCCGAAACGCGCTCGTCGTCGCCTGTGCGCATTGTTCGCGGCGAAAATCGTGTGTCTGATATATCCGGTCTGTACCCATGCGGCGAGGGAGCGGGCTATGCAGGAGGCATAACATCCGCTGCCGTTGACGGTATGCGCAGCGCGGAAGCGATGATAGCAGATGTATGCGGAAAGACGGCATATAAAAAACAGTGAAACTGCATAAAATCTGATGCAATATTTGTTTATTACGGCAAAAAACAATCATTATA
>JAZLGD010000197.1:0-9980 GCA_045616105.1 Oscillospiraceae bacterium
CACTTGGTGCAGCAGAGTATGCTCGCCAGAAGGGTCTTGCAAAGAAGTAATTCACTATAGAATATATAGCTGAATTCCCGACTTATCGAAAGGAGCATATATTATATGTGCAATATTTGCAAAAAGGCTGTTAAGCTGTCCACTATGGTAGTCGGCGTTCTGTTCGTAGTTTATTTCTGGAACCTCGGCCAGAAGGTCCTCGGCTGGGCATACAGACAGGTTAACTCTATGTTTGACAGAAAGCCTGCAAACATCCACTTCTAATCAAATTTTAAGAGCCTGTGTCGTAAGACACAGGCTCCTTTTTCATTTTTGCAATAAAATATGCAGTTTTACGTCTTTAAGTATGCGATTGTGGTTGAAAAATTTCACATTTTGTGTCATACTGCACACATATCTGGAGGAATATCAGTAATGAAAATTGAGTATGAAAAAATCTATCCGTTCTGGACTGAGATAAATGATAAACAGAAGAATTATATTATCAAGTCGATGCAGTGCTTTCATTTTGGAACGGGAGATAATGTAAAGCTTAAAGACGCTACAAAGAAAAACGGACTGCTGGTTGTTGTAAGCGGTTTTTTGCGTCTGTATTTGTCAGATAACGGCAGAGAGATTACTGTTTCGGAAGTAAGGCAAGGCGAAGCTTTCTGCATACTTACTATTGATGACGCGAGCGAAAATGATGCAATGCCTAATCTGCAGGCCAGAGAAGACACAAATATTGCATATCTTAATGTAAGTGCTCTTGAAGTCCTTGCGTCTGAGAGCTCAGAGGTTTCTAAGTTTTTGTTAAAAACAGTCATTTCAAGCTCACAAAATATTTTGAACAATGTTTCGCATCATTTTTTTAATAATATACGCAGCCGTTTGGCAAAGTTTATCGTAGATAACACTGAGTGTGAAAATGATAATAGCTGCATAATTGGAATTACGCATGAGCAGCTTGCAAACAATCTTGGAACAAGTCGAGTGGTTGTTAGTCGTGAGCTTGAGTATTTTAATGAACTCGGATTAATAAAGACAGGTCGCGGCAAAATCTATGTTTATAACGTGGATGAGCTTAAACGAATGGCTGGATATTAAAAAACTGAGGTGCTTTGCACCTCAGTTTTTGTGTTTTTGTTAAATTCTCTTCCATTTTGCGCCGTGGGGGATATCGGTAACTTCTATTCCCGCAGCTTTGAGTTCGTCGCGAATACGGTCTGCTTCCGCAAAATTCTTGGCTTTCTTTGCGTCCTGACGCGCCTGAATTTTGGCTTCAATATCTGTGTCAACTTCTCCGGATTCGGAGATGATAGTGAACTCGCCGGCGGTTACGGCCTGCTTTTTGAGTTCTTCACGCTTCTTGTCGGCCTTTGCAATCAAATCAAGACTGAGTACCTTGTCAAAATCAGCTATGACAGCAAGTTTGGTGTCATCGTTGGTCTTGGATTTCAAGACATCGTAAAGAGCGGTGACTGCAAGTGAAGTGTTAAGGTCATTGTCAAGTGCGGCAACAAACTTTTCTTTAAGTGTAGAGAATGCTTCTTCGTCAATAGCCTCGCCGGCAGGTTTAATCGCCGCAATGCGGTTTATGAGCTTATTGTAGGTTACCTGTGCGTTGTCAAGGTTTTCCCATGAGAATACGAGAGCCTTGCGATAGTGGCTCTGAAGGCAGAACAGTCGGTATGCCAGAGGATCGTAACCCTTCTCTTCAAGAAGCTGTACTGTAAGGAATTCGCCCTTGGACTTAGACATTTTACCTGTGTTTGTGTTCAGGTGATGGACGTGCATCCAATAGTTGCACCACTTGTGACCGAGATAGGACTCAGACTGAGCAATCTCGTTTGTGTGATGGGGGAATGCGTTGTCAATTCCACCGCAGTGGATGTCAAGGTCCTCACCGAGATGTTTCATTGAAATACCGGAGCATTCAATATGCCAGCCGGGATAACCAACACCCCATGGAGAATCCCATTTAAGTGCCTGATCCTCGAATTTTGACTTTGTAAACCAGAGAACGAAGTCGTTCTTGTTGCGCTTGTTGGTGTCCTCCTCAACGCCTTCACGTACGCCGACTGCCAGATCCTCTTCGTTAAAGTCATTAAAAATGTAGTATTTTTCAAGCTTTGAGGTATCAAAATACACATTGCCGCCGGCAAAATATGCGTAGCCTGTATCCATGAGCTTGGTGATTATTGTAATATAGTCATCAATGCAGTTGGTTGCAGGCTCAACAACATCAGGGGTTTTGATGTTGAGCTTTGCGCAGTCAGAGAAAAACGCATCGGTGTAGAACTTTGCGATGTCCATAACGGACTTATTCTCTCGCTTTGCGCCCTTGAGCATCTTGTCTTCACCTTCATCAGCGTCGCTGGTGAGGTGACCGACATCGGTGATGTTCATAACGCGCTTAACGTTGTAGCCAACATAGCGCAGGTGCTTTTCAAGAATATCCTCCATAAGGTAGGAACGAAGATTGCCTATATGCGCAAAGTGGTATACTGTGGGACCGCAGGTATACATCTTGACAATATCAGGGGAGTTGGGGACAAAGTCCTCTCTGGTTCTGGTTGCGGAGTTATAAAGCCTCATGTGTGTTCTCCTTTGTTTTAAGAGCTATGCTTAAATACGTTAATGTTGTTAATGAAATATTCAGTGCCCGAATAGAGCGTCGTTATCAGAATTACTACCCAACAAAGTATGTTAAGCAGACGCGGCGCGGGGAGCCATCCATCCTGCAGAACAATCATAATACCGAGACAGATCATAGTCGAGAAAGTCTTGATTTTGCCTGACCAGGCTGCGGCGATTACGACGCCCTGCTCAACAGCTAAAAGCCTTAGACCGGAAACACCGAACTCACGAAGCAGGACGATTGCAACAACCCATCCGGGCATGAGTCCCACATCAACGAGATAGCACATTGTTGCAAGAACGAGCATTTTGTCCGCCAAGGGGTCCATGAACTTACCGAAATCGGTTATCTGGTCATAGTGCCTTGCGATATATCCGTCGGCAAAGTCGCTTGCGCAAGCAATGATGTATGCAGCAAGTGCCCAGTAAATATGACCGAAATACAGAAGCAGCATAAGTACAGGGACAAGCAGAATACGCATAATTGTAATTTTATTTGCAGTAGTATTCATAGTAGACCTCCTCAGCATTGTTCGCCGAACAGATATCCGTCTCGTACTTCTTTTATGAGAACGTTAACAATATCTCCCTCGCGACCTTCGCCTTCAAAGAACACGAGTCCGTCAATATCGGGTGAGTCGGCGTAGCTTCTGCCGACGTACATCTGGTAATCCTCATCGTAGTTCTCACAGAGCACTTCAAGAGTTTTTCCTATCTGTGCATTACAAAAATCATCCATGATTTGAGCCTGAAGCTCCAGAATCAGATCAGCGCGTTTCTGTGCAACTTCGTAATCAACGTGCTCCATTTCAGCGGCAGGTGTACCTTCTTCAGGAGAGAAGGGGAATACGCCTGTGCGCTCAATACGAGCTTCTTTAAGGAAATCACACAGTTCCTCAAATTCAGCCTCGTCCTCACCGGGGAGACCGGCAATAAGACTTGTGCGGAGCACAAGTCCGGGAATCCTTTCTCTGAGCTCCTTAAATAATGCTCTGATTTCATCGCCATCACCGCGGCGATTCATGGACTTTAGAATTTTGTTATTTATATGCTGAATGGGGATATCAAGGTATTTGACAATCTTATCGTTTGATGCAATCTCGTCGATAAGCTCATCATCAAACTGATCGGGGTAGAGGTAGTGGAGCCTTATCCACTGAATGCCCTCGATTTCAGCAAGCTTATGACATAATTCAGCCAGTGAGCGTTTGCCGTAAATATCGGTGCCGTAGCGTGTTATATCCTGAGCAATGACAATGAGTTCTTTAACGCCGTGTGCGGCCAGATCCTTTGCTTCCTCGATGATGCTTTCCATATCTCTGGAGCGATATCTGCCGCGGATATAAGGAATAGCGCAGAAAGCACAGAAGTTATTGCAGCCTTCGGCAATTCGCAGAAATGCCCATGCCGGACCAGTTGTAACAACACGGCCAATCTCGTCAATTGGCGCGTTATTATCATCAAATCTATTAACGCTTTCATTTGCGAGACATTTTTCAACGGTCTCAACTATGTCCTTATAGTTGCCGACGCCAAGCATCGCGTCAATTTCAGGAAGCTCGTCAGTAACGGATTCGCGGTAACGTTCAGTGAGACAGCCGGTAACTATGATTTTACCCAGTCTGCCTTCACTTTTAAGCTGCGCCATCTCCAAAATCGTGTCAATAGCTTCGCTTTTAGCGGCGTCAATAAAACCGCAGGTATTGATGATAACCGCATCCGCGCCGTCGGGCTCGGGTGCAATCGCGTAGCCCGCTTCGCTGAGCAGATAGAGCATCTGTTCGCTGTTTACAAGGTTTTTTGCACAACCAAGTGATATTAATGCAATGGTGTTATTCATTGTAAATCCTCTGATTTAACATTGTTTATTGCGTGTTTGATCTCATCCCATGTATATCCGCGGCGATATAGCGCGTTGGATATCTTGGTTATTTGAGCTTTGTCGTCGGCATCCGTAAGCCTTGCGCGGATAAAACGCTCGATCTTGTCGCCTTGCTCCGGCATTTCTTCGAGTGCGCCGTCCCAAAGCTCGCGCGGAACGCCGTGGCGTTTAAGCTCCTGACGAATGCGTGTTATCCCGTAGCCCTTAGCTGTATAGTGACGTACAACGCTGCCCGCGTAGCTTTCGTCATTTATAAGCCCCATTTCACAGAGCCAGTCGGCGCAGAGCTCCGCGTTGTCGGGATCCTCGCCTTTTTCTATAAGACGGTCACGCATTTCTTTACGGGACATAGGCCTTGCGTTGATAATCTTAAGCGCTCTGGATTTCGCCAGAGAAAGGGTAGAAGCGGCATAGATTTCTTTGAATTCCTCGTCGGACAGCTCAAGTCCTGAGTGGAGAAACTTATCCGTCACAACGCCAAGGGAAGTTTTCAACTCTCTTCCGTCGGAAAATTTGAGAATAAAGCGCTCGGGCGATGTTTGCTTTATCTCTGTAATACTAAGCATCAGCCCTCAAATTCGTCGGCGGAAATGTCAACTGCGCGGCCGGCGGCCTGAGCGGCACGCTTTGCCTGCGGTGACATGATTTTGTACGCGTTGTCGCGTACCTGCTGTTCAAGCTGATCGCATACATCAGGATTGGAAAGCAGATATTCTTTAACGGCATCGCGGCCCTGAATACGCTGTCCGTTTACTGTGTACCATGCGCCGGCCTTGTCAATAAGCTCGAGCTTGCAGCCGAGATCTATAATCTCGCCGACCTTAGAGATACCTTCACCGTAGATGATATCAAATTCAGCCTCTTTGAACGGAGGTGCGCACTTGTTCTTGATAACCTTTGCACGGGTACGGTTACCGATCATTTCGCCGTTAGCCTTAAGAGTTTCAATTCTGCGAACGTCAACGCGGACAGATGCGTAGTACTTAAGTGCAAGACCGCCGGGGGTGGTTTCGGGGTTGCCGTACATTACGCCTATCTTCTGACGCAGCTGGTTAATGAAGATAACGGTACAGCCGTTCTTGGAGATGCAGCCTGCCAGACGGCGCATTGCCTGAGACATAAGTCTTGCAAGAGCTCCGACAACTGTGTCGCCCATTTCGCCCTCGAGCTCAATGCGGGGAATAAGAGCGGCAACAGAGTCAATAACAACAACGTCAACAGCACTGGAACGGACAAGAGATTCGGCAATGTCAAGAGCCTGCTCGCCTGTATCGGGCTGTGAAATAAGGAGACTGTCTATGTCAACGCCGAGAGCGCGCGCATATGCAGGCTCAAGAGCGTGCTCAACGTCAATGTATGCTGCTTCGCCGCCCGCTTTCTGTGCGGATGCAACAACGTGCAGTGCGAGCGTGGTTTTACCGGAAGCTTCGGGACCGTAAACTTCGATGATACGTCCTTTCGGAACGCCACCTATGCCCAGAGCAAGGTCGAGGGAAAGAGAACCGGTGGACAGTGCCTCAACATTTACGGGAATATCGTCGCCGAGACGCATGATAGCGCCCTTGCCATAGTTCTTTTCAATCTGTGCAATGCAGGTTTCAAGAGCTTTCTTCTTGTCTGAAGCCTGAGAGTGGGTGGATATGGGAGCTTTTTTCTTTTCAGCCATTGTGATTCACCTCATATGTAATTCATATTTTAATATTCATTTTTCCATCTGCCGATTACAACGCGTTCAACACCGAGAGTATCCAACCTTGTATCCACGGCAACATATCCGGCATCAAGAAGCATTTTCTTAACTTCATCTGCCTGACCTTCGCCGACCTCGAACATAATCTGTCCATTGGGGCGGAGGGTGATTGTCCAGTATTTAATTATGGCCCTGTAAAAATCAAGACCGTCTTCGCCGCCGTCAAGAGCGCCTATGGGCTCAAAATCGCGAACTGAGCTGTCAAGCTCAATAAGCTCGCATGAACGTATGTAGGGAGGGTTTGAAAGAATAAGGTCAAAGCTCCCGATACTCATAGGCGGCCAAGTTGCTGCATCGGCCTGCATGGTAATAATCCTTGATGCAAGTCCGTGTTCTTTAATATTTTTGCGGCTTATCTCAAGAGCTTCGTTGCTTATGTCAGCGGCAACAACTCGTGTTGCGGGCATTTCCTTGTTTACTGCACAGGCGATGCATCCACTTCCGCAGCAGAGGTCAAGAACTCTTGCCTTCATACCGCGCGCCTTTATGGACTCAAGGGCGGTGTCAACAAGAACCTCGGTGTCCATTCTCGGGATAAGAACATCGCTTGAAACGTTAAGCTCAAGCCCGTAAAATTCCCACTTTCCCGCAATGTATGCAAGGGGCTCACCGTTTAGCCTGCGCTGCAGCATTTCAAGAGCTTTTGCTTCAACACTGTCAGATGTGTAGAGATTCAGGTCTCTCATAAGAGTTTCCTTAGGCTTGCCTGCGGCAGCCGCCAGAAGGAATCTTGCTTCAAGGCTGTATGCCTCTATGCCGTGCTCGCGCAGAGCATTTCTGATTGTAATATAAATATCGCTATATGTCTTTGGCATCTTATAAGTGTCCTCAGCTTACCAGGCGTCGCTGCCTTTTTCTTCGGGAATAACGAGCTCAAGAGCTCGGATTGCGCATTTAATCATATCATCGTCGGGCTCGTTGGTTGTAATGCGCTGCATCTGTCGGCCGGGCCATGAAAGGATTCTGCTCAAAAGGTTGTCGTGTCTTCCGACCCAGCGGTTAATCTCGTAGCTGACACCCACGACAATGGGCAGAACAAGAAGCTTAAGACCGATTCTGGCAAGTGTACCGGTTGCTCGGATAAAAGATCCGACAATAATGCTGATGATTATAACAACAAAGAGAAAGCTTGTGCCGCAGCGCGGATGGAGTCTGCCCTGAGGACGTACGTTTTCAACTGTAAGCGGAAGACCCTTTTCGTAGCAGAAAATGGCCTTGTGTTCGGCACCGTGATAAGCGAACATTCGCTTCATATCCTTCATCTTTGAACACAAAACGAGGTATATAAAGAAGATGATGAGCTTTAGTATACCCTCAAAAAGTGTTCGTGCGTAAAAATCGGACTTAATTGCAGGGAAGAGACCGATAATAAATGTGGGCAGGAACAAGAACAGAAACAGAGAAAGGGCAATACCAAGCACAACTGCTACGCCGATTATCAGCTTCTGGGCGGTTTCGTCGGAAAAGTGATTTTCAATCCAAAGATCGAGCTTGTCGGGTTCGCCCTGCATATCCTCGGGAAGCTGGTCAACTGCAAAAGAGAGCGCCTTAACGCCGTTAACCATAGATGAAATAAAGCCTGCGCATCCGCGGACAAGAGGCCATCCGAGAATGGGGGATATTTCCTTAAGCGGCTTTATATCTACTACTTTTTCAACATATCCGTTTTCTGTGCAGCATACAATTGCCCGCTTTTTCGGGCCCTGCATCATTATTCCTTCAATAAGCGCCTGACCACCGATAGATGTTTTAAAGGTGCAGGCGCTGTTGTTATCTTTTGACATAGAATTTGCTCCGTTAGTTTTTGGTCATGGGAAGTCTGATTGTAGCGATACATCCGCCGCCGTCCGCGTTGGCGATAATCAGCTCTCCATTGTGGCGGGAAACAATCTCGTCGCATACGGCAAGGCCAATGCCGCTTCCTCGGTTTTTCGAACTGCCCTTGAAGAACTTGTTTTTGACATAGGGAAGCTCGTCCGCGGGAATGCCGTGGCCGTGGTCGCGGATTGTGATAAGAACATAATCAATATCAAGCTTGAGCTCAACATCAACAATTTTGCCGTCACCGCCGTGCTTAGCTGCATTGTCAAGCAGATTTAAAAATACCTGCTTGAGCCTTTCGGGGTCGCCGGGGATAAGCGGAATTTCATAATCGGGTGCGTTGTAGTTTATCTCGATGCCGGCCTGATGCATAAGATTTCCGTAGTTGAAAAGGGAATCCTCAAGCTCAGCAGCGATGTCAACAAGCTCAATCCTGAGATTAAACCTGCCGTCCTGAATTCTTGTAAACTCAAGAAGGTCGGATACCATACTTGTAAGGCGCTCCGCTTCCTTTGAAATAATCTTTGCGCCTCTGAGAGAATCGCCCTGAACTGCAGAGTCATATTGAATAGTCTCGCTCCAGCCTGTTATAGCAGTTAGAGGAGTCCTGAGCTCGTGGGAAATCTGAGAAATAAACTCGGTTGTTGCCTTGTCTGATAGAGCAATCTTTGAGCTCATCTCGTTAATCTCGTCTGTAAGCTTGCCGATTTCATTGTCAGCGAGCTTTGAAGCCTGAACACCGTAGCTTCCCTCGGCAATACGCTTAGCTGATTCGGTCAGATCCTGTATAGGTTTGTTTATGCTGCGGTCAAACCAGATGTTTACTGCAATTATGAATCCGGCGAGAATAACCGCGATTATGATTGCAATCACCGTGTAGCCATTGACCGCAAATGCAATGAGTGCCGCGATGAATAGAAAAGCGACAATACTTGAGGACAAAAGCTGTCCTTTTAAATCGTTAGAAAACATTTCACACTTCCAGGTGAGTAATTAGTAACCCCATTTGTAGCCGTAACCCCAGACGGTGGTGAGGTATTCGGGCTCAGTGGGATCAGCTTCAATTTTGATGCGAAGCCTGCGGATATTAACGTCTACAGTCTTAAGCTCACCGGAGAAGTCGGCTCCCCAGACAGCGTTAAGAATATCCTCGCGGGACATTGCCTTGCCGGGGTTTTCCATGAAGAGCTTCATAAGCAGGTATTCGATCTGAGTGAGCTTAAGTCTCTTGCCGTCCTTTTCGAGAGTACGATTCCTTGTGTTGAGAAGGAAAGGTCCACTCTGAATCTCGTAGCTGGGCTTGTCGTTTGCGTCGCTGCCCAGACGGCGAATAAGTGCATCGACTCTTGCTGTGAGCTCAGCAGGAGAGAAGGGCTTTGTAACATAGTCATCTGCACCGGTCATAAGTCCTGTGACCTTATCGATCTCCTGACTCTTTGCGGTGAGCATGATGATTCCGATTTTGGATCCTGAAGCGCGGATGCGTCTGCATACTTCAAAACCGTCGATATCGGGGAGCATAACATCAAGCAGTGCAAGGCTGATATCAGGATTTTTTTCAAGCTGATTAAGTGCCTCGGTGCCGGTAGCCGCTTCGATAGGCTCGTATCCGTTGCGCTTGAGGTTGATTACCACAAAACTGCGGATATTCGATTCATCTTCAAGTACGAGTATCTTTTTCATGGTTAATGCCTCTTTCTTTATATATATTTTTACATAAATGATATTGTAACACAAAAATTGCAAATATGGTAGTGTAAATAGTAAAAAAATCGCATATTTAGCGCAAAATTATTACAAGAATATAATTTAGCTTGAAATATCGAAAGTAATGCGTTATACTTTGTATCGTGTTTGAAATAAATATTTGCCGGTGTGATGGAATTGGTAGACGTAGCGGATTCAAAA
>JAZLGD010000198.1:0-20757 GCA_045616105.1 Oscillospiraceae bacterium
TTTTCTGCGTTCTCTGCGGCAACATAGGGATGAGAGAATCCGTGTTTCCTGCCGAGAGGCGTGTAATAGTGCCAGTCATACAAAAACAGATCATGCAGAATTGCCGCTTCAACCAGTTCCTTTTCATCACTGTTCAGGTGAAGCTTTTTGTTGATTATGTAGCTGACTCTGGCAACGTTCTCGGAGTGCTGCAAGGTTGTTGTGTTACCGTGCTGCATATAGTTGTCCATCTGTCTGACCACATCAGAATCAAGATAATCTTTTATGAGTTCCTCAAATTCACTGTCCTGTTCTTTCTCAAAGGCATACGTTTTTTTAGGGAGCTTTAAGGTTTTTATTCTGTTAATGGTTTTCTGCTTGAAGGAAGACTGAGTTTCAAAAATGTTATCAACAACGCTGAGCATACGAGTTTGAAATGATTCATCAACCATATCAATATATTTTTGGAAATCAGTAAGTGCAGAAACCGTAAGCGTAAGGTCTGCGGAGACTATACAAACAAGAACAAGGGATGATAAACCGATAGCAAGCTCCGGCAGCGGACTGATAATACTGTCGACTTCGGGTAAAGCCACTCTCATAATCAGGATTGCCGCGCCGCCGAATGCCGCTGACGTAGGTACGCTTGTACGGCCGCCGATGTTCAGGGGCAGATCGCTGTAATCCCACCATCTTGCGTGAAACAGTTTTTCCAGAGCCCAGGAAATCGGATACTCCAGAATCATGCTGACAGCAAATCCAATCAGAAAGATGAGCCACCATTCGAGCTGTGGTATGACTCCTGCCACTTCTAAATCGTATATGGCAAGCCCGGCAATCGAACCGAAGCCGTAAATCGGGCAAATCGGACCGTAAAGGAAGCCTCTGTTCTGCCATTTCTTTTCACAAATAGTGCAGTATATACTCTCCCATATCCAGCCGAATAAGCTGAAAATGAAGAAAAAAACGATATAGCGGAATATCTCGTGCAAATATATCAATCCTTTCGCAATGATTTATAAAGCTCAGCCTAAAACCGGCCCTGCAGAGCAATCTGCAGGGCCGTGAGCTTTGTCCCGGGAATTGTCAGTATCAAATGTAATTACTCAGCACAATCTTCTGCTGTTTTTCCGTCAAGCAGCAAAAGCTTTTCAGCCAGAAGTCTTGCGAAACCGCTTACAACAGCGGCGGAGGTAATCAGCTCCTCAGTGCGGTCGGTTGCCATATCAGATACAGGCTCGTGGTCAAGAATTCCTGCAGCAACCTCCTTTATCTGCTTTACAAAATGTCTGGAGGTAAGACTGTGTCTGCGTGAATATGAAATATAGAAGCTTCGCAGCTCTTCTTCCGAAAGGTCTACCGGTATCATTGTCTGAAGCGTGGGAATACTCAGACTTTGTTTCAAGGAACAGATGATAATAAGGTAGGCGATATGGACACGATAGTATTTCTTCTTCTTCGGCTCGGGCATGATTTTCTTACGGACATAATTGTTTATGGTCGCTGCCGTAATAAACTGCTCTTCTTTAAGCTCCGGAGGCAAATAGTCGAGATATGTTTTGAGCAGAACAATAACCTGCTCCATGTATAAGCCGAAATCAGGTATATGCTCCCACTCCGGCAACTGATAGTTATTAAGGTATTTTTCCCATCTTCTGAGCTTTGCGGCAATTAATTCATTATCGTATTTCATCAGGCATACCTCCCAACTTGGTTAGTATAACATCGTCTGATCCTTCGTGCAAGTTCTATTAGAAGGCACTTACAGAAAACAAATACAAAATACCTCTTGAAATAATCCAAATGACATGATAATATAATCTCGAAGATTAGATGAAATGATGTGCGTGATTAGACTGTGGGGTGTATCTTATGAAGGAATCATCATTCGAACAAAAAATAGCATTTATTTTCAGAGTTATTGCCATTCCGCCAGTGATGGCGACGGTCCTTCTCTTTTTGATGTGGTTTAACGGTACGGAAATTGCATCGGTGCGGGAATTGATTGTATCCCTTATCTTTTTGGTTGCTGTTCCGATAGCGGCATATCCCGTATCACTGATGGCACCGAAAATCAGAGAAGGAGGCAGGAAAGCACAAAGAGAGCTGGCATTCTGGTTTTCCGGGTTCGGATACATAGCCGCGGTGGTATATGGAGTAGCGTTCCATAAATCTCAAGGGCTGAATTTTATCTTTCTTACTTATCTTATATCCGTCCTGCTGCTTGCGGTGGTCAATAGATTCTCCAAAGTAAGAGCAAGCGGCCACGGATGCGGTGTGATATGGCCGGTACTCATTGGCTGCTACTACTATAAATTGATTGGCGCAGTTGTTGGTATAGCAATATTTGCGGCGTGCTTCTGGTCATCGGTAACAACCAAGCGTCACACAGCCGCCGAATTTCTTCTCGGAGCGCTTATCTGTATCGTTTCTGCCGGAATTTCGGCCTTGTGTGTATATTCATTGAATTTACCCATGCTGTTTTAAAGGCTGTTTGCAGGATAGTTTGTCTCTGACAACTCCTGTTCCCCCAAAAAAGGACACGCTTAGGGCTGCGCGCCATAGCCCTTTGCGTGTCCTTATTTTTGATTTGTATTCGGCATGAATCGTAATGCTTCCTTTAATAATTTCAATTTTTTGAAAAAAAGTATTGACTTTTGCTGTTAAAAGCGATAAAGTAAACCCATCCTACAGGAGGTAGATGAGGAATGAAAGCATATCGTTTTGATAGCCGCAGATATTTCCGCTATTACTTTTTTAAAGAATTGTAATAGTTTTTTGTGTTGCGATTAAAACGAGATTGAGCGAAGAAAGTTATTAATGGCTGCACGGAAAACAACCGGCAGCTTTTTTCTTTGTAATTCTTCATACCTTAAAAAGATTTTGGAGGAAAATAAAATGAAAAAGATCATAGCAATGCTTCTTGCCGTTATGATGCTGTTCGCTATTGCAGCATGCGGAAACGGCGACGCCGGCAAAGACGATTCTGCCGCTTACACTATCGGTATTTGCCAGCTCGTTCAGCACCCTGCACTTGATGCAGCAACTCAGGGCTTCAAAGATGCTGTTATTGCAGAGCTCGGCGAAGATAACGTAGTCTTCGACGAACAGAACGCATCCGGCGACAGCGCAACCTGCGCAACTATCTGCAACGGTTTCGCTTCTTCTCAGGTTGACCTTATCATGGCAAACGCAACACCTGCACTTCAGGCAGCAGTTGCAGCAACCGACACTATTCCCATCCTCGGCACCTCCGTTACTGAGTACGGCGTTGCACTGGGTATCGAGAACTTCGACGGCACCGTCGGCACCAATGTTTCCGGTACTTCCGACCTTGCACCTCTGGACCAGCAGGCTGAGATGATCACCGAGCTTTGCCCCGATGCAAAGAGTGTTGGTATTATCTACTGCTCCGCAGAGGCAAACTCCATTTATCAGGCACAGGTTGTTAAAGAATGCCTCGAAGCAAAGAACATTAACGTTACTGTTTACACCTTCGCAGACTCCAATGACGTTTCTCAGGTAACCAAGGGCGCATGCGAGAGCAACGATGTTCTTTACATCCCCACTGATAACACCGCTGCATCCTGCACCGACGCTATCAGAGCTGTTGCAGAACCTGCAGGCGTTCCCATCATTGCAGGCGAGGAAGGCATCTGCGCCGGCTGTGGCATCGCAACCCTCTCAATCGACTACTACGAGCTCGGCGTTACCACCGGCAAGATGGCAGTTAAGATTCTCACCGGCGAAGCAAACGTTGCTGACATGGCAATCGAGTACTACGCAAATCCTGTTAAGAAGTACAATGCTGACCTTGCTTCCGCACTCAACATTGACATTCCCGAGGGCTACGAAGCAATCGCTTGACATTAACCGTCAAAATAGCATATTATTATATTACTAACAAGCTTTACCGGAAAGTCCGTAATGGGCTTTCCGGTAAAGTTACGAATAAACTTAATGATTGAGGTTTCGATTTAGTATGAGTTCAGCACTGACAGTGGCAGGATTAAGCCTGCCCAATCTTGTATCCAGAATGCCCGGCGGTATTGCCCAGGGCATAATATGGGGCATAATGGCATTGGGAATATTCATAACATTCCGCATGCTTGATTTTGCCGACCTATCAGTTGACGGCTCGTTTGCAACGGGTGGTGCCGTTACGGTAATGCTAATTCTTGCAGGATATTCACCGTGGCTCGCAATTGCCGTTGCGGTGATTGCAGGTGTCCTTGCCGGAATGTGCACCGGTCTGCTTCACACAAAGCTGGGTATTCCCGCAATACTTGCAGGTATTCTTACACAGTTTGCCCTTTATTCAATAAACCTTCGTATAATGGGTATGGCGGCGAACAAATCCGCAAATCCTAATATGTACAAGCTCATAATATCTATGAGAAACATACCCTTGGCTATTGTTATCGGCGCTGTGTTTGCCGTTGTTATTATCCTGATCCTTTATTGGTATTTCGGCACAGAGCAGGGCTCTGCAATCCGCGCAACCGGTTCAAACCCCAACATGAGCCGCGCTCAGGGCATCAATGTCAATACCATGAAGGTTATCGGCCTTGCAATCTCCAACGGTATCGTGGCACTTTCCGGCGGCCTCATGGCTCAGTTCCAGGGCTTTGCGGATATTAACATGGGCAGAGGCGCAATCGTTATCGGCCTTGCAGCTGTTATTATCGGCGAAGTTCTTTGCGGAGCAATTTTCCGCAAGGGCTGCTCTTTCTATACACGCCTTCTCTTCGTGTTGCTCGGCGGTATCGCTTACTATCTGGTAATGGTCGTAATCCTCTGGCTCAAGCTCGACCCGAACGACCTGAAGCTTTTCACTGCAGTGCTTGTTGCTGTATTCCTTGCAATTCCTTACCTGCGTTCGCAGGCAAAGAGCTCATTCAAGCAGGCAGAAAAACAGAGCAGAAAGGAGTCTACAAATGTTAGAACTTAAATCCATTTGCAAGACCTTTAATGCAGGTACGATTAACGAGAAAAAAGCTCTTCAGGAGCTTTCGCTTCACCTTAAGCCCGGCGATTTCGTAACCGTTATCGGCGGCAACGGCGCAGGTAAGAGCACCATGCTCAATGCAGTCGCAGGTGTCTGGCCCATAGATTCAGGCTCCATCATTATTGACGGCATAAACGTAACAGGTCAGCAGGAGCATAAGAGAGCCGCTTACATCGGACGTGTTTTTCAGGACCCGATGATGGGTACCGCTCCCAATATGCAGATTGAGGAAAACCTCGCGCTTGCAATGCGCAGAGGCAAAAGCCGCACTCTTCGCTGGGGCATCAGCGCAAAGGAAAGAGAACTCTACCGTGAGAAGCTCAGCACCCTCGGACTCGGACTTGAGGATCGCATGACCTCAAAGGTCGGCCTGCTTTCAGGCGGCCAGCGTCAGGCAGTAACACTCCTGATGGCATCCCTCCAGCAGCCGAAGCTCCTTCTTCTTGACGAGCACACCGCGGCACTTGACCCCGCAACCGCAGCAAAAGTTCTTGAGCTGTCCGACCAGATTGTGCATGAGAACAATCTTACAACTCTTATGATCACCCATAATATGACCGATGCAATCAAGCACGGCAACAGACTGATTATGATGAACGAAGGCAGAATCATCTTTGATGTAGAGGGTGAAGAAAAGAAAAGGCTGACTAAGCAGGACCTCATGGAGAAGTTTGCTCAGATTTCCGGTACACAGCTCGAATCCGACCAGATTCTCCTCGAAAAATAAAGAAGCATTTTAAAATATCCAAAATAATAATGAACTGCACCGCATCTATCATCATGTGATAAATGCGGTGCAGTTTAGTTTGTTCTTGATTTCTGAGTTTAAGCTGAGCTTAAAGACCGAGATCCTCGCCGATGAGAACAACCTTGATCTTGCCTGCGGGGCGGCTGACTCTGGTTGCAACCATATATGCGCAGCAGCTGTCCGTTCCGATGCAGTTGCCGCATTCGCCGGTAATGTTGCAGGGAGTTTTTGCAGCGGGGAAGCGCTGTACTACTGCGGGGGCAGTGTTGTGGCGGACGCATGAGTAGGCAGTTTCCATATCGGGAACGATTTTGTTCATGCCTGCAACAACGATAACGCTCTTAGGGCCGAAGCAGAGGGCAGCAACTCTATTGCCGTTGCCGTCTATGTTGAAGAGCTCACCGCTTTCGGTGATTGCGTTGCTGCTCATAAGGAAGGTGTCGCAGGTGAGACCCTGACGCATGATGTCCATGCGCTCGTCCATGTTTGCCGCAGTATCGCGGTCAATGAGTGTATTTCCTCTCTGACGCAGAAGGTCTTTGATTCCGAGCTCGTCAACGGTCATAGTACCGCCCCATGAAACAGAATCGCTTTCGGGGATAAGCTCGAGCACTTTCTGTGTTGCTTCTTCGCGGGTAGAAAAATAGTAAGCATCAAAGTGATGACTTTTAAGTTTTTCAACGACTTTAGGGCCTGCCTTGTCGTAGCGCATTTTTGTGGGCTGCAGCATTTTTATGTCCTCCTATGCTATTATGTTTGTTGTCAGGATTTGAGCGGCTTATTTATACATTTACAGTATAAACTGAGGTGCTCATTAAATCAAGTGCGCACATTTTGAACTAATTGAAAATATGGTGTTTTGAGGTCTGAACCTGTATAAAAAGTGGTTTTCGACTAAAGCTGTTTGTGGTATAATTAAGCCGAAAAACCGAGTGATTTAATTCCTTACGCGGAGGCACAGAGCTTATGACTGAATTTGAAAGCCTTATACAACAAGGAAAACTGAAAAGCGCACGCTTCGGAAGCTTCTTAGTCATTCCTCTTAAATACAGCCCCAATGGAACTGACGAAAAGGCAATAGGGAAATATTTTGATGTTTTCCCTCTGACCACAGCCGATATATCCGAGCCGGTAAAAGACATATTCAATACGAAGAGCAGCATTAACGCCGGCACGGTTTATAAGATGAAAGGCAACGTGAATGCGGACATTTTAGGTATTGCAAGCTGCGACAAGCCGATTAAGGTTTGTGATAAAAGTTCAGCGTCAATATGTGACGAGGGTGCGCCGGAGGTCATCTTTGCCTCTGCGTATCTTGCGGTTTTCAATACAACAGTCGCTTTTTTAGCACTTGAAATCAGATATGATCAGATGCAGATTCCTGCGCTTATCTGCAATCCGGGCTATTCCGAGCTTGCGGCAAGGTTTTTCTATAAAGACGGGGAAGCATTAGTCGAGGCGGATATAAATAAGCAGATAGAGAAGTTTTGCGGCAGCATTGGCTTTGAGAAGTTCTTTACGAAAAGTGAATCGCTGTTTCTGGATGCTTATACATATAATCTCGCTGTAACGGAATGCAGGTTTCAGCAGCTTGAAACAATGCGCCAGCTTACATTTAACCTTCATCTTATGGTGCCTTTGGATTTTGCCGCAGAAGATGAATCGGAAGATGATATCAGATATGTATACTCTGTCAAGGCTCAGGAAAAGGGATCCTACCGCTGGGGAAGCTGCATAACCTCTCAGACAATTTCCTATATTGTAGCAAACGAGAGCCTTGACATAGACGAGGAGATGGCGGCTCAGGCGGCGGATGGATTGCCGCTGGTGTTTATAGCCCTTTATCAGAAGTATACCTGCCTTAGATTTACGGAGCTTTTAACTCAGAACGCTATCTCCGCTAACCGTATTAAAAGAATGATGTTTGAATTTAAGGCATACGGCTGCATAAACCCCTCGAACATTTCAAGATGGAATAATGTCAAACAGCTTTATTACCACATCATAGAAACCAACGGTGTTACGGAAGCCATAGAAGATATTGATACGAAAATTGCTTTGATAACAGAGAATCAGAGGGAGAAGAGCGAGTCCAGAACGAATGCGCTGGCATGGATTCTGTCTGTGTTCGGAATTATATCCATTGTCGCATCAATTCTGACGGTCGTTCAGGTCCTTCAGGGCGGAGATGCAACTGTCTGGATATGGGCAATTCTTTCCCTGGTAATTATTACGGTGTCAATTGTTGTTGCTCTGGTAGTACAGAGAAAACGGGATTAGCCGCAAGCTAAAACTAAAGAGCGATAAGTACGAATATGATAGATATAGAACCAATATTCAGATATAAGACACCGATACCCGATAAGCTGCTCGAACATGGATTTACATATGCTGACGGCATTTATAAAAAGAGCCTTCCGATAATGCAGGGGCAGTTTTTAATGCAGGTCTTTGTTTCCGAGGCGAAAATTGAAGGCTTCAAGGTCTATGAAGCGGATACAGGCGAAGAATATATTCTTGTCCATGTAGAAAGCGCGAATGGTGCATTTGTCGGCGAGGTGAGGGAAGCGTGCAAGGCGGCGCTTACTGAAATTTCGGATACTTGCTTCAATACGGAAACACTTAAGGCGGAACAGACAAAGAGAACCATAGAGCTTATTCGCTCGTATTTCGCCGCGAAGCCTGAGTTTCTGTGGGAAGAATATCCCGAATGTGCGGTATTCAAAGTTCCGGAAAGCGGAAAATGGTTTGCGATTATAATGAAAGTATCCGAAAGCAAAATCGGACTGCAGGGAAATAGTGAAATTGAAATAATGAACCTCAAAGACCTGCCGGAGATCGTTGAAAAGCGTGTTGATAACAGCAGATTCTTTAAAGCTTACCATATGAATAAGAAACATTGGTATACAATATGCCTTGACGGAACAATACCGGATGAAGAATTGAAAAGCCTGATTGAAACAAGCTATAATCTTGTAAAGCCAAAACAGAAGAAAATCAAAAGCCCTCAGCCAAAAAGCCGCTGAGGGCTTTTGATTTATTAACCGAAGGCATGAAAACTCGCAATATAGTTAGCCGAAACTAACCGAACTCGTGCGCTCTGATTATGAAACATCTGCAGCTGATGTATGCTCGGCATAAAACCAATAATATCAATGGAAATATCGGCATAAATTCCGCCTGTAAGCAAAATTTTAAAATTTTCAAAATTCCTATTGACAAAGTAGGGATTAGATGATATACTGCGTTCAGTTACCTAAGGATAACTAAACGCGATGTAACTCCTTTTATGTTTATTGCTGTGGAGCAGACAGGTAACTGCTCGCAGTACCCGCCGGCCGAAGCCATGCGGTCGGCGGGACCTCTCCCCCATACGATAAAATGACTGACATTTTATAACACCTCTCTTTTCTTCTTATTGTTATTGCGATTTGCGAGAAGCCGTACAGTTGACATTGGCTGTGCGGCTTTTTGCATTTTCGTAGAATCTTTTTAATTAATTCCATTGACAAACGGGGATAAAGGTAGTATAAAATAATTAAACGATTGAATGATTGTTCAAATGAAACAATAAACGGAGGACGAATATAATGAAGAAAACTTATAAGATCGAAGTTGATTGCCCCAACTGCGCCAACAAGATGGAAGAAGCTGCAAACAAAACTGAAGGTGTTGCCAACGCAGTTGTAAATTTCATGGCACTCAAGATGGTTGTCGAGTTTGAAGACGGTGCAGATATCAAGGCCGTAATGGAGAATGTGCGTTCCGGCTGCAAGAAGATTGACGACGATTTCGAAATCTATCTTTAATCTTTAAGGCTTATGAATAAAAAGCAGAAAAAGATGCAGCGGCGAATAATAATTGCCGCAGTATTGATGATAGTTTTAGTTCTCCTGCCGATCAAAGCTTGGCCGAGGTTTGTGCTCTTTTTAGTTCCTTATCTAATAATAGGATACGATATTCTTATAAAGGCATTTAAGGGAATAAAGAACAGACAGCCTTTCGACGAAAACTTTCTCATGGCTGTGGCAACCGTGGGCGCAATTGCGCTGGGAGACTATACCGAGGCCACGGCTGTAATGCTGTTTTACCAGATTGGCGAGCTTTTCCAGAGCTGTGCCGTTGGCAGAAGCCGCCGAAATATAAGCGAGCTTATGGATATTCGCCCTGACTATGCCAATGTCGAGGGTGAAAACGGCGAGCTTGAGCAGGTAGACCCCGATGAAATCGAGGTCGGCACGGTAATCATCGTAAAGCCCGGCGAGAAAATACCGATTGACGGCGTGATAGTTGAAGGTGATACTACCCTTGATACCGCTGCGCTTACGGGCGAGAGCGTTCCGCGCGATGCTCGTTGCGGCGAAAATGTAATCAGCGGATGTATAAACCTCAGCGGACTTATAAAGGTTGAAACCACACGCGAGTTCGGCGAGTCCACGGTATCCAAAATCCTTGACCTCGTTGAAAACGCAAGCTCAAAGAAATCCAAGTCCGAAAACTTTATCTCCCGCTTCGCAAGAATATATACTCCCGCCGTCTGTTACAGCGCCCTTGCACTGGCAACCCTGCCGCCTTTCATCCATCTTATTTCAGGCAGCCCTGCCGATTGGGGCAACTGGATTTACCGTGCGCTGACCTTCCTCGTAATAAGCTGCCCGTGCGCACTGGTTATCAGCATACCGCTTACATTCTTTGCGGGAATAGGCGGAGCGAGTAACGCAGGTGTGCTTGTTAAGGGCTCAAACTATCTTGAGGCCCTGTCCGAGGTAAAGCATGTCGTATTTGATAAAACCGGCACTCTTACTCAGGGTGTTTTCGAAGTCAGCGGTATATATAACTGCAGCATTGGCGAGGATAAGCTCGTCGAGTACGCAGCCTATGCCGAAAGCTATTCCGACCATCCCATAAGCAGAAGCCTGAAAAATGCCTATGGCAAGGACATAGACAAAGAGCGCGTCAGCGATGTTCACGAAATAAGCGGAAACGGCGTTACCGCAAAGGTAGACGGTGTTCAGGTTGCCGCAGGTAATGCAAAGCTTATGGCAAGCCTCGGAATTGAGCCGCCTCAGTGCGATAAGGTCGGAACCCTTGTCCATGTTGCGGTTGACGGCAGGTATTGCGGCGTTATCCTGATTTCCGATAAGCTCAAACCGGGTGCAAAGGAAGCTATGAAGCTACTGAAGCAGAGCGGTATGAAGAAAACGGTCATGCTTACAGGCGATGCAAAGCCCATAGCCGAGACCATTGCCGCAGAGCTCGGCATTGACGAGGTTTACAGTGAGCTTCTTCCTGCGGATAAGGTCAGCAAGGTGGAAGAACTTCTGGGGAATATTGAAGGCAGGGAAAAGCTTGCTTTTGCCGGTGACGGCATAAACGATGCTCCCGTGCTTTCCAGAGCCGATATAGGCATCGCCATGGGCGCATTGGGCTCAGATGCGGCAATCGAAGCGGCAGATGTAGTCCTGATGGATGATGATCCCCGCAAGATTGCAAAGGCAATACGCATTTCGAGAAAGTGCCTGCGCATAGTGTATGAAAACATTTGCTTTGCAATAGGTGTCAAGCTGATATGCCTTGTTCTTGTAGCTGTGGGCATTGCAAATATGTGGGTAGGTATTTTTGCGGATGTCGGCGTTATGGTCATTGCAGTGCTTAATGCAATCCGTGCGCTGAATGTGAAAAAACTGTGATGGTTTTTAGTGAGCCATACTGTGATTGAAAGGTGGAAAAGAATATGAATAATGAAATTCATGTCGAGCATTGTGAGGACAATACCAATCACGAGCAGCTCCGCAAAATTGTTGAAGAAAAAATGCCGCCTGAAGAGGAAATATATGATCTGGCGGAACTATTCAAAATCTTCGGCGACTCGACAAGAATGAGAATTCTTTTCGTGCTGTTCGAGTCTGAGGCCTGTGTGTGCGGTCTTGCGTCTGTTCTTAATATGACAGATTCCGCAATATCCCATCAGCTGAGAATCCTGAAAAACAGCAAGCTTGTCAAGAGCCGCAGGGAAGGCAAGTCCGTGTATTACTCCCTTGCCGATGACCATATAAGAACCATCGTAAGTCAGGGCATGGACCATATCGAAGAATAAGAATTGAAGATTTTATGAAAAACACGAGAGGGAAGCTTACCCTCTCGTGTTTTATATTTTAAGCTCGCTGAAGCTTGTTACAGCGTTGTGGCATACGCCGTTTTCGCAGAGATACCAGCTTGCGTTTTCCTTTGGTACGGGGTAGTCTGCCGTGAATGGTGCGCAGCTTGCAAGCCGCTGCGCGTTTTCGGAGGATTTGTAGAGGATTGTAAGATCCTCCGCGTTTATATTTTTAAGCTCTTTCGGCAATCCCTCCGAGCAGACAATAAGCTCGCGGCCGGGACTGAGGGCCTTGCCCATTGCAAGAAGAGCAAATGTGTGCCCTGCGGGATGTTCCTCCGCCCGACCTGCCATGAAACGCATCTGGCGGTCGGCGGCTTTTCTCCATTTCTGCTCACCCGTAAGTCGGGCGAGCGTTTCCAGAACCATGGCCGCAACGGAATTACCCGAGGGGATAGCGCCGTCATAGCTCTCCTTCGGGCGGTCTATAAGCTCTTCGGCATCGTGAGCGGTAAGGTAGAAGCCTCCGTTTTCATCCTCAAAAAAATCAATCATCTGTTCGGCTCTGAGAACGGCCCGCTCGAGAAATTCAATATCAAAGGTGGCGCGGTACAGATTGAGAAGCGCAAGAGCATATACCGCGTAGTCGTCGAGCTGACCGTCGTTTGCCGCTTCTCCGTCGCGATAGCGCAGATACAGGCGATTATCTGCATCGGTCATGTTTTCTTCAATGAAGTTGCTTATATCAATTGCGCTCTTGGTGTATCCGCACTTGGTAAAAGCAATCATTGCCCAGCCGTTCCAAGACAAAAGAACTTTGTCATCGGTGTGAAGCCGTGTGCGCTGTTTGCGGTAGTCAAAAAGCTTCTGGAGTCGCTGTGCCGACCACGGCTCTTCCGAAGAGCTTATGAGATTCGGGATACCGTTTCTTTCACTTATGCCGTAAACGCGGCAGAATTCTTCGCCCTCATCTTTGCCGAGAACGGATATTATTTCCTCGGGAATAAAAGTGTAGAACTTGCCCTCAACGCCCTCGCTGTCGGCATCCTGACCGCAGTAGCATGCGCAGCTTGGCGCGTGAAGCTCGCGGAGTATATAATCCGCCGTGCGCTTTGCGATGCCGTAGTATTCCTCGTTTTCGGTGCGCTCGTAGGCCTCGCAGTACGCAATGACCAGAAGCGCATTGTCATACAGCATTTTTTCAAAGTGAGGCTTCAGCCATTTGATGTCGGTTGAGTATCTTGAAAAACCGCCGCCTATCTGATCGAATATGCCGCCGCGTGCCATGGCTTTCAGCGTTGTTTCGACGGGCTCCATATCTCCGCGCTGCATCAGAAACAGCAGATTGTGCGGAGTGGGGAATTTGGGCGCAGAGCCAAACCCGCCCCATCTGGAGTCGAAGCTCCGAAGCAAAGCGGAGCGGGCCTTCTCAATAAGGGACTCTCTCGGCTCGCCGCTCTTTTCACTTTGTGTGCTGATTGCGGCGCTGATCTGCTCTCCGGCTTTTAACAGCCTGTCGCGGTCATTCTTCCAAAGCTCGGATATCCGTTTCAGAAGCTCTATAAGTCCCGATTGACCGTAGCGGTTGTGCTTGGGAAAATATGTTCCCGCGAAAAACGGCTTTTGCTCAGACGTTAAAAACAGCGTTGTCGGCCAGCCGCCGCTTCCCGTCATTGCCTGACATGCGCGCATGTAAACGGCATCAATGTCGGGTCGCTCCTCGCGGTCAACCTTGATGCAGACGAAATCGGAGTTGAGAATATCCGCAACCTCGTTGTCTTCAAAGGATTCGTGCGCCATGACATGGCACCAATGGCAGGTGGAATAGCCTATGCTGAGAAACACGGGCTTGTTCTCCTGCCTTGCCTTTTCAAAGGCATCGGCGCACCAGGGATACCAGTCCACGGGATTGCCCTTGTGCTGTAAAAGATAGGGCGATTTTTCATTTGCAAGTCTGTTCATTTTTCTCCTCCGTATTCAAACTCAAAAGATGCTTTGTCCGATTCAAATTCAAATAAAACCTTTCCGCTTTTTTCAAAGCGATAAGCGGCGGGGCAGGATATGCTTTCGTGGATTGTCCGCACCATATCCCCGCCGAGGGGTGCGTTCAGCGTATGGCGGCTTTGACCGAGCTGCCTCGCCGAAAACGTGTATTTGCCCTGACGGACCATAACTTCACCGTCGGATATTTTCACGGCCTTTGCTCCGAGATAAGTGGCAAGGCGATATTCTTTTCCGCCCCATAAAATGGCGCAGATTATTCCCGTGAAGTGTCTGCCTGCAAAGGGAATGTCTGCCGCGCTGAGCATAAGTGAGCCATCGCCGAAAAAGCATTGGGTCCAAGCATATTCCGACGGAAATGAGCAGCCTCTATCACCCTCAATATATCCGAGATCTCCGTCAAAGCTATACGGCGTGCCGTTTATGAGTATCTCGCCGTCCACGCGATGCCGCATACTCAGAACGCT
Organism: Oscillospiraceae bacterium; assembly: GCA_045616105.1. GTDB lineage: Bacteria > Bacillota > Clostridia > Oscillospirales > Oscillospiraceae > F23-B02. Next base: position 14,301 of record JAZLGD010000198.1, read on the forward strand.
GTGACGGCACTCCATAAAAGGTACATACCTGAACGGCCCCATAATATCGTATTTCAAGGGCGAAAGCCTGCCGAAGCTAAGCTCACCGACAGAGGTAAGTCCGTTTTCACTAATGTTCAGCCTGATGCCGTCTCTGCCGAAAATGCAGTTTCCCGTATCGCCCGTGAAGTTATAGGCGCCACTGTCGGTAATAAGCTGAATTGAGTTCGTTCCGCCGTGGGTGGCAGGGATAACGGCAAGAGATTGCGTGTCCGACTGGCATTTAAAATACCAGCCACAGAAATTTTTACGCATTTATAGACTCCTTTACTCCCATACTTAAATGCGAGGTGAAAAATATGAAATCAGTATGGCAGGAAACAGAGCTTCCCGAGTTTCCGACACTAGAGGGAGATATAAAAACGGATGTGCTTATTATCGGCGGCGGTATGGCGGGACTTCTTACCGCATATTTTCTGCACCAAAAGGGCGTTAAATACATTCTTGTTGAAAAAGACCGTATCTGCGGCGAAAACACGCAGAACACAACGGCAAAAATCACGGCACAGCACGGGCTCATATACCACAAAATCATGAATGACAAGGGCGTGCGCACCGCAAGAAAATACTATGAGGCGAATATGGCGGCGCTCAATAAATATGCCGAGATCTGCAAGGAAATTGACTGCGACTTTGAACGCAGGGATAACTATGTCTATTCATCAAACAGACTTAAGCTGAACAGGGAAATTGAAGCCTTAAAAAGGATAGGAATAGAAGCGGAGTTTCGCAGGAAACTGCCCCTGCCAATAAGAACGGCGGGAGCGGTGAAGTTTCCAGATCAGGCGCAGTTTAATCCGCTGAAATTCGCTGCGGGAATAGCGGGCAGACTGAATATTTTCGAGAACACATTTGTCCGCGAAATGATAGGTACAACCGCTATTACGGATAAGGGCAGAATAGCTGCCGACAAGGTGGTGTGCGCAACGCATTTCCCCTTTATCAACAAGCACGGGGCTTACTATCTGAAGCTGTATCAGCATCGCTCTTATGTAATAGCCCTTGATAAGGCTCCAAATGTGGACGGCATGTATGTTGATGACAGCAACTCGGGAATGTCGTTCAGAAACTATAATGGCCTGCTGCTCCTTGGCGGAGGCGGTTCACGCACGGGAAAGAGCAGCGGGAACTGGGCATTCCTACGCGATTTCGCAAGGAAGCATTATCCGGGTGCGGAGGAAAAATATTTCTGGGCGGCGCAGGACTGCATGAGCCTCGACAGCATGCCGTATATAGGACAGTACGCAAGACGCACTCCGGATTTTTATGTGGAAACGGGATTCAACAAATGGGGAATGACAGGCTCTATGCTGTCGGCAATGATTATCAGTGATATGCTTACGGGGCGCGAAAATGAGTTTTCGGATATCTTCAATCCCTCGCGGAATATTCTGAAGCCGCAGCTTATTGCAAACGGCGCGGAAGCGGTAATAAACCTGCTGACTCCAACATCTAAAAGATGCCCCCACCTGGGCTGTGCACTCAAATGGAACAAGGCGGAGCATTCATGGGATTGCCCGTGCCACGGCTCAAGATTTTCGTCTGATGGAGAAGTGCTCGATAATCCCTCAAACGGAGATATTTAGAGCGGGTCAGAGCTAATATGCTGTTGCTTTTTGTGAGCGCTTACATTAAAATGTACGCATAGATAAAAACTGAAAGGATACTGTGCATGAAGCTCATAATCGCATCAAATAATGCCCATAAGCTAAAGGAAATTAAAGCAATATTGGGAGATAAATTCGAAGAGATAGTCTCCATGAAGGAGTCGGGCATCGACCACGAAACAATCGAGGACGGACATACCTTCATGGAAAACGCAATAAAGAAAGCCCGCGAAATAGTCGAGATATCAGGCTGCTGCGCCATTGCCGATGACAGCGGAATCTGCGTTGACGCGCTGGACGGCGCACCGGGAATTTACTCTGCCCGCTTTTCTGGAGAGCACGGAAATGACGAGGCCAACAACGCCCTGCTGCTCGAAAAGCTCAGGGGCAATACCAATCGCAGCGCACACTATGCCTGTGCCATGGCACTTGTTTATCCCGACGGCAGAACCGTATGTGCCGAGGGCATATTCGAGGGCGTAATTGCCGAAACGCCCGCAGGCGAGGGTGGCTTCGGATATGACCCGCTGTTCTATCTCCCTGAATACGGAATGACCGTTGCTCAGCTTGATGCGGATGTAAAGAACAGAATAAGCCACAGAGCAAAGGCTCTTGAAGAACTGCTGAAAAAGCTCGAGGGATGAAATGAATTTTGATAATATGCTCGCCTATACCGAGGCACTGAGCAAAAACAACAACCGCACATGGTTTCACGATAACCACCTCGATTATGAGCTTGCGCAGGACGATTTTGTATGCCTTCTGGATATGCTGCGCTTCATGCTGGCAAAGGAAGCTCCCGAGCTCGGTGACAGCTTGATGTTTGTCAGCCCCAAAGCGTTCATGTACCGCATTCCCCGCGATATGCGATACAGCAAAAACAAGGAGCCGTATAATCCCTCCTTCAGAGGCTACCTTTCGCCAATGAAGAAAAACTTCCTGCCGCTGAGTTACTATGTCCATATCGCCCATGACGCATGCTATATCGGAACCGGTGCATGGCCGTGGAAACCGGAGCAGCTTAACACCATCCGCGACCACATAATGCGCCGCTATTGGGAGCTTGACGAGATAGTAATGGAAAACGGCCTTGATGTTTACGGCAAGGAGCTGAAGCGGGTGCCGCGCTCCTATGACCCCGAGCATCCGGCAGGGGAGTGGTTTAAGCACAAATACTATCTGGTTGAATATAACTTCACCCCCGATGATATGAAAGACTTTGAAACGTTCTGCGATGCCGCGGCGAAAGCCGTTCGCAGATTTGAACCCTTCCGAAAATTTCTGAGCGAAGCCTTTACGGGCTCTGTCCCTGATTTTGACGAGGAAGATATTTATTGAAAGGTGATACCATGACCGAGAAGCTTTATTACGTTGACAGTCACCTGAGTAAGTTCGAAGCCACGGTTTTGTCCTGCGAGGCAGGAGATAACTGCTATGAGCTGATTCTCGATAAGACAGCGTTTTTCCCTGAGGGAGGCGGACAGCTTGCCGATACGGGAAAAATAGGCGAGGCAAGAGTGCTTGATGTTCAGGAAAGAGACGACAGAATAATACATTATGTTAACCAAAGTGTAGAAGCCGGTACAGTCTGTCTGTGCACGCTTGACTGGGAACAGCGCTTCCGCAGAATGCAGAACCACTCGGGCGAGCACATCATTTCGGGTCTTGTACATAAGAAATACGGATTTTCAAACATCGGCTTCCACATGGGACATGATGTCATAACCATAGACTTTGACGGCGAGCTCAGCCTTGAGCAGCTTCTGGAGATTGAAGCTGAAGCTAACCGCGCTGTCGCGGCAAATTATAAGGTAATAACATCGTTCCCTTCAGCTGATGAACTCAAGAGCCTTGAATACCGAAGCAAGCTGGAGCTTACAGAAAATGTGCGTATAGTTACTGTGGAAAATGTGGATGTCTGCGCATGCTGTGCTCCCCATGTGAGCAGCACTTCCGAGATCGGGCTTATCAAGATACTCGGCGTTGAGCGTCGCCGCAGGGGAGGGGATGGCGTTCGAGTGACATTACTCTGCGGACTTGACGCATATGATGACTATGTCGTTAAGCAGACAAACGCATCCGAGATTTCCGTAATGCTGTCGGCAAAGCCCAACGAAATTGCCGACGCCGTGCGGCGTGTTATGTCCGAACAGGAAAAGCTGAGGCTCCGTATTGGACAGCTCAGCCGCGAGCTTGCGAAATTCCGCGCAGAAGCCATAGAAGAGACAGAAGGCAACATCTGCATGTTCGACGATGTGCTTGATGAGCCTGCGCTGCGCGAGATCGTAAATGAGGCCGTTAAAAAGTGCGGCGGCATTGCTGCGGTATTTTCCGGTAATGATGAGACGGGGTACAGATATATAATGGGTAGTAAGACCGTAGACCTCAGAGCGGCAGCAGGAGAGATTAACAAGGCACTGTGCGGCCGAGGCGGCGGAAAACCGGAGATGATACAGGGAAGCTGCAGCGCAAACAAAGAATCCGTATGCACATATATGGAGAAATGTACATTTTGACATGAGCACGTATAGTGTATAACAAAAAAACAATTTTTTGTGCTTTTTATCACAAATACATGATTGACACGAAAGTGACATTTTGCTACAATATACAAGTACGAATGGGACAAGTGAAAGTGTCCTATAAATAACAGCCAAAAATTTTATTAATTATGGGGGGTTATTCGTGAAAGACCTAAAGCATCTTATCTACTTTGAGAATCTGCTTCAGGACGCAAACAACGAACTCGTCCAGCAGGGTAAGAAAGACGGCAAATTTGCTCTCGGTTATACCTGCTACTTCATGCCTGAAGTTCTTCTCGACCTGCCCGGTTGCTTCTCCGTTCGTCTGAGAGCACCCGGCTGCACTTCTCCCGACGTAGCGACCTACTACATGTCCGCACGTGTATGTCACTACGGCCGCAGCCTCTTCGAGCGCGCATTCGAAGGCGGCTTCAACTTCCTCGATGCACAGCTGGCAACAGAAACCTGCACTGTCACCTGCCGCTTCCAGGAGCACCTTCAGCCCAAGCGTCTTGACTGTGTCGACGACATGGACATGATCAAGAACGACAAGTTCTTCTGCACCTTCTGCGACGTTCCCTTCAAGCAGAACGAGAACGCAATTGAGCACTTTGAGACTCAGCTTCAGGTTCACGTACTTGACGCTCTCAAGGAAAACCTCGGTGTAGATACCTCCGACAAGGCTCTGCTTAAGGCAATCAAAGAGCACAACGAGCTTTGCGCAATCATCAATGAGATCGGCGACTACCGCAAGGAAGAGAATCCCAGAATTACCGGTTATGAATTCCACGTAATCCAGCTGGTATCTCTGGTATGCCCGAAGTACCTCATCATTGATAAGCTGAAAGAGACCGCTAAGGAACTCAAGACCCGTAAGCCCGAGAAGGTTAACCCCTTCCGCTGCCGCGTAGTTCTTGCAGGCTCCGAGAACGACGATCCCGATTTCACTCAGCTTATCGAGAGCTGTGGTGCAGAGGTCGTATGTGACCGTTACTGCTACGGCGCAGTTGAATCCCGTATTCCCATCGAAGTTAAGGAAGGCGAGACTCCTCTCCGCGCTATCGCACGTCACTATCTCGAAACCTCTAACTGCCCCCGCTTCATGCCTCAGCATGATATGCGTGCACGTAAGCAGAAGCTGGCTGACCTCGTTAAGGAATATAACGCAGACGGCCTGATTGTTGTTTCCAACAAGTTCTGCGAGTACTGGTCCTACGAGCGTGTCATCGACACCATCGTTATGAACCGTGACTTCGGCATTCCCGTATGCTCCATCGAGAAAGAGTACATAAACTCCGCATCCGGCCAGCTCCGTACTCGTTTCCAGGCATTCGTTGAATCTGTCGAAATCAAGAAGATTCAGGAGGGCAAATAATTATGGATATCAAAAAAGCAGTAAAAGATTTTTGGTATGGTAAGCCTCACGGCGAGCGTCGTCTCGGCGATCTGTATGAGCCCAGAAGCGGCCTGTACAAGCACAGAGAGTGGCGTGGCGTAAAGGATACCTTCTACTACATGTACATGATCTGGGGTTACAACTACCTCCACATGGTCATGGATATTTTCAAGTACGGCGGTCTTATTGAGTTCGCAAAGGGCTTCTGGAGATACCGCTGGATGGGTCAGACCTATCTCCCCGTTCTCCACTGGTTCGACCGTGGCCTCGAAGGCGTTCGCGGCGAAGCGCTCCGCGCATCTGCATGGCATTACCGCGCAATGGTTAATGCAACCATCTGCCAGTTCATGCGTATGTTCTGCGCTGACACCAAGCTGCATGGCGGCAAGAAGAACGATGTCTACATGCACACCATAGCAACCAAGGAAACCGTCTGGGGCGGCATGGCATACCCCTGGAGCGACAAGTTCCAGTATGTCTCCGCTGAGATGATTCCTTACTTCGTAACCTGCCACGTTAACAGCCACACTGTTCACAACTACATCGACGCTGTTCAGTCCATCGGTCTTCCCGGTGCCCCCTGCCCGATGTGCCAGGCAGAATCCGGCCTCTTCGTCCTCGACGATATGCCTGATTACTCTCCCATGTTCATCACCTGTAACGAAGCTTGCGACGGCTCTGTCGGTACCGCAATTCTTCAGGACTGGTTCTTTGATAAGCCCCTGTTCGCTCTGACAATGCCCATGCAGTTCGACGATCCTCTGGTAAAGAAGCACTGCATGAAGGACGTTGAGGACTGCTGGAAGTTCATCGAAGATCAGACCGGCGTTCCCTTCAACTGGGATCTCCTCGTTGAGTGCGTTGAGCGCCAGAACGAGCTGATGAAGTTCGAG
>JAZLGD010000199.1:0-10691 GCA_045616105.1 Oscillospiraceae bacterium
AGAAAAATGTGAAAACATCGCTGATTCCGAGAAGACTGCGGAAGAGAGCTATCTTGACCTTAAGAATTTTCTTAAGTTTGTAAAACTCGAACGCGGTCTGGTTCCCGAGGGCACCGATCTTGATGATATCTCCGTAACCGATATTAATCTTGATTTCCTTAATTCCCTCACCGTTTCCGAGACCTATAAGTATCTTGACTACATCAATGTTCTGTCTGACGAGGGCAAGATGAAATGTCATAAGCCCATCGACAGTTCTCTTTCCGGCTATCCCTCCATTGACAAGCCTTGGCTCAAGCATTATTCCAAGGAATTTATCAATGCAAAGATGCCTCGCTGCACCATGTACGAGATGGTCTATAACAATAATCAGGACAACCTCGACGGCACAGCACTTAACTATTTCGGTAAAAAGACCTCTTACGAGCAGTTCTTCAGAAATATCGACACTGTTGCCCGCTCCTTCCTCGCATATGGCGTAAGAGCAGGCGACGTTGTAACCGTAGTATCTCTTACTACTCCCGTTGCAATCACCAGCCTTTATGCACTTAACCGCATCGGCGCCGTTCCCAACTTCGTCAATGTTCTTTCCACGGTTGACGAGTTTGAAAGCTTCTTCGAGGAAGCTCAGTCCGATGTCATTGTTACGCTTGATCTCTTCGGCGGCAAGGTTATGGAAGCAGCCGAGAGATACGGCGCTCGTCTCGTAATCGTCTATTCCATGGCAGAGGGCATGCCCTCCACAACTGCAGCCGGCTTCAAGTTCAAGGTTCGCAAGCTGGACACCAGCTTCATGGAAAACGAAATGGCTCTTTCATGGGCTGATTTCATCGCAGCATCTGAGTTCTATCCCAAAATCAAGTACAAGAAGAACCCGGACGATGTTGCATACCTCGGTCACACCGGCGGTACAACCGGTTTCCCCAAGGGCGTTTACTTAAACGACCACTCCTTCAACTTCGTTGCTCAGAACTACAATCTGGGCATGGAGCACAAGAAGGGCGACGTTTTCCTGAACGCAATGATTCCTTACGTTATTTACAGTGCAATCGACAACATTCATATGCCTCTTGCACTTAGTATGGAAGTAGTCATCATTCCCAAGTTTGATCCGAATGAATGGCCTACATACATTAAAAAATATCATCCCAACCACTGTGCAATTATTCCCGCTTACCTTGCACCAATGACCACCAACCCCGAGCTCAGAAAGATGGATCTGACTTGCCTGCGCACTGTCGGAATGGGCGGCGACGGCATGAACATTCCTCTTGAGGAAGCCGCAATCAAGCTCTTCACCGAGACTCACAGGGACAACTTCAATCCTCTCGTCAAGGGCTACGGCATGAGCGAGGTCTGCGCAACCGCCATCACCGAGTTCAGCTTTGCAAGCAAGGTCGGCAGCGTTGGTATTCCCTTCCCCGGAAACGTCGTTGCCGCATATAACAACGATGAGCAGCGCGAATGCAAGTACTACGAGATCGGTGAAATCATTATGCAGTGCGGCTCCATGATGATGGGCTATAAGGATAATGAAGAAGAAACCAAGAATCTCCTGCGCACTCATGCTGACGGAAGCCAGTGGGTACACACCGGTGACCTCGGCTACATAGATGAGGACGGCTTCCTGTTCATTGAAGGCCGTATGAAGCGCATGATCATGACCGTTATCGACGGCGCAGTATACAAAATCTTCCCGTCCAAGGTTGAAAACCAGCTCAGCCAGAACAAGGGTGTTTACGCATCCTGTGTTGTAAAGGCAAATGACGGCGCAAATCAGGTCCTCAAGGCATATATAATCCCTGAGGAAGGCTACGCCGACAAATTTGACGAGCTCGTCAATGACCTTCGCGCACAGTGCGATGCAAATCTTCCCGACAACATGCGTCCCGTATTCTACGAAAAGCTTGAAGACTTCCCCAGAACCGCAGCAGGCAAGGTTGACTTCAAGGCACTTGAAGGATAATCCCGTTAATTAATTACAATATCCGCCGGGCGTGTGTAAATCGTTCACATGGTTCGGGCATTTCAAGCGGTGTTCTCACCGCAAATTGCAATAGGGTATTTTAATAATTTTTACATAGTGAATACCAAGGAGGAAAGAAGTATGATGAAAACAATGAAGAAAGCTCTTTGCCTCGCACTTGCAGTTCTGACACTTGTAAGTGTAATGGGCATCAGTGCTTTCGCGGACAGCTCCGTCAAGCAGTATAGAAGCTATCTATGCCTTGGCGACAGTATCGCATCCGGCTACGGTCTCCCCTCTTATGAGGCAAGCGTTGACCCCTACAACGGCAAGTACCTGAATGAAGAAGTTATTCATGACGGCAGCTATGCTCAGATCGTAGGCAATGCAGTTGGTGCAAGATCAGTCGAATCCCGCGCACACAGCGGCTGGCGTGCATATGACTATCTCGACATGATGGGTTATAAGAACCTGCTGGGCAAAGACCCCTATGAGAGCGAATACGGTGAAGATTTCTTCATCTGCGGCATGGGTTGGCTCGGCAACAGAAACCATCCCTCTCTTGTCGGCTCCGGTGATAGAGTAAAGTCCTCCATCAGGAAGGCTGACCTCATTACCCTCAACCTCGGCTGCAACGATATCTTCAGCTATGCACAGGCAGTCACCATGTACACCGTTTCCAACCGCCTCGGCTGGAACAGCATTTACAGCATTCCCAGAGATTATGCAGGCATCGTAAACACCTTTACATCCATGCTTAAAACAGCATCCAAAGGCGATGTTAAAGAGCTTCTGAGCACCTATATCAACGCTATTATGGTAGGCGCTTCCATGTATGAAGAATACATGATCAAGCTCGTTAAGGTTATCAAGGACCTCAACCCCAACGCAACTCTCGTTCTCGTAGGTCTTGCAAACCCCGTTTGCGTCAATATGCCCATTGATTTTGAAAAGCAGTTGGGTGTTGAACTCTATTCCCACTTCGATTACTACTGCACAAAGGAAAATGCCTTCCTGCAGAACCTTGCTGCTGAATACGGCTGCATTTACGCCGATGTTTCCGGCACTGACATTTACGGTGTAAAGTATCTCGACGCCACCGGCATCCTCACCGGTAACATGCTGGGTGTTGAGCTCTCCGGTATCAAGATGGTTCACCCCACTCCCGACGGCCACGCATACATGGCTAAGAAGATTCTTCAGTCTCTCCCCGGCTATGACGGCGAACTCAGCAGCCTGCCCTTCCTTGATGTTCCCAGCAACGCTTGGTACTATGATGAATTAGAGTACTGCTATAATAACGGCATCGCAAAGGGCACCACCGCAACAACCTTCTCCCCCAACGCAACTGTAACCCGCGGCCAGCTGGCAACCTTCCTTTACCGAATGGCAGGCTCCCCCAGCATCGCAGGCCAGTCCATCCCCTTCACTGATGTTCCCTATAACGATTACCACGACGCAATCGTCTGGGCATACAATTCCGGCGTTGTTAAGGGCTTCACCAGCTCCACCTTCGCTCCCAACAACCCCGTAACCCGCGGTCAGGCTGTTACCATGATCTGCCGCTACTCCGGTGCAAACTCTGCAAGCACAAGCTTCTCCCAGTTCAAGGATGCCTCTGCTATCCCCACTGCTTACTGCGGTGCAATTTCCTGGGCAGTTGATAACGGCATAGTCAAGGGCTATGACGACGGATGCTTCCACCAGGATTACGCTCTGTCCCGTGCACAGATGGTAGTAATGCTTGCAAGATATTCTCAGTCTTGAGTTAACATTAATCTCAACACGCTTATTATTTAAGAAGGATATGCTATGAAAAGAATACTATCTTTTATTCTTGCTCTAATCTTAGTATTTTCTCTCGGTATCACCGCATTCGCAGAACCTGCGGATGCAGTTGATCCCGATGCCGGCACAGCTCTCAGTGACGACGATTCGCCGGCAGCTGAGACTCCCGCCAAAAATCTGGTTTACACCGCTCTCGGTGCTTCAGAGAGTAACGGCTACGGTCTTCCCGAGTACCACATGGAGGAGCGTATCTACAAGTACGCACAGGTTGTCAACGCAGCTTACCCCGCAATGTTTGCACGCGCAATTGAAGCTGATGTTTTCAATCAGGACTGCCTCGCAGGTATGAGAGCAGAAGACCTGCTTTACCTCATTGATCCCTCCTACAACGGCGACCAGTACACTCATGGTCAGGCTTTCGGTACATATGTTATGAACGACCTTGCCAAGGACAACGTAACTGTTACCGACCTTCAGAGACTGTATCAGGAGCACATCGCCGAAGCTGATGTTATCACTCTTAACATTGGTCTGAACAACTTCGGTCAGTATCTCTTAAAGCAGGTACAGAAATATCAGAAGGGTGAACTCCCCTACGATATGCCCATGAACGACGATGCACAGCAGCTTCTGACCACTGATCTGTTCCTCAGCATCCGTGACGCACTGCTTAAGCTCATGGCAATTACAGGCAACCCCGTCGGCGAGGTTGATGTAGTTCTGAGAGCACTTGCTTATTCCTACACCGATCTTCTCAAGTCCTTTGACAAGATTGTTGACCGCATCTATGCACTCAACCCCGATGTTGAGCTGTATGTTCTCGGTCTCTTCAATGCTCTCCCCGAGCTGTATGTGGTAAACAACAAAATTGACATCGGTCAGTTCAACGGAATGGCTATGAAGTCCGTAAACGACCACTACAAGAAGTATGTCGAGCAGGTTGCCGCAAACGGCAAGAACGCCACCTATGTTGACGTATTCAACACTCCCATCATCGGCATTCCTCACAACCTGATTAACTTCGACGGCACAAACTTCTACGAGAAGTTCGTTGAGAACAACAGTGCAAACGTACACCCCAGCTACGAGGGTCATGTTTATATGTACAACCAGATTGCCAAGAAGGCAACCGAGAACGGCTGGGTACTTAAGGACATCTTCGCTGAGGACTACACTCCCGAGGGCGAGCTCAAGGTTTGCTTCTCCGATGTTTCCGAGAACGACTGGTTCTTTGATGGCGTAAAATACTGCTACATCAAGGGTTATATGCAGGGTACAAGCCAGACTCAGTTCTCACCCAAGATGATCATCAACCGTGCACAGCTGGTAACCACTCTCTACCGTATGGCAGGCGCACCTGACATCTCCGGTAAGACCGAACCGTTCACTGACGTTTCCGATTCCCACTGGGCACACAACGCAATAATCTGGGCATACAATGCCGGCATTATCAGAGGCGTATCCGATACCCTCTTTGCTCCCAACAATGCGGTAACCCGCGGACAGGCTGTTACAATGCTCTGCCGTTACACCGGCGCAATCATTAACAGCACAAGCTATGCACAGTTCAAGGATGCAGGCTCTATCCCCTCCGATTTCCAGAGCGCTGTTTCCTGGGCAGTTGATAAGGGCATAGTCAAGGGTTATCAGGATGGTTGCTTCCATTCTCAGTACGCTCTTTCCCGTGCAGAAATGGCTGTTATCATCTCCAGATACTGCGAAGCTATGAAATAAAAACCTAAATAACAAAAAAGACTGTCAATCGTTTGATTGACAGTCTTTTTTGTTATACGCATTTAAATGCACTCTGCATGAAGTTTAAATGATTTGGCCGCTTACACGGGCGCAGCAAGATAAGCGCCCATAACGCCGTGTGCGCTTCCACAGGCTTAGATTTCTACCGGAATGCGCTCGCTGATGCTGATGGAATCGGGCTCCACCTCACAATCCATTGCAATTATATTTACCCCGGCATCGGCAGTTGCTCTCATTGCCTCGCCGAAGGCCTTGTGAGTTTCATCATTAGGCATGAATCTTTTGCATCCTTTCATCTGAATGACAATCAGCACATATGCCTCGTAGCCCGCGTTCAGACACGCACTGAGCTCATTCAGATGCTTAATTCCCCTCTCGGTAGGTGCATCAGGAAACAGCGCCACACCGTCTTTTTCGAGCGTACAGCCCTTGACTTCCAGAAAGGCCTTTCTCGTTCCGTCTTCAATATAGAAATCAAAGCGGCTTTTGCCGTAAGTTACTTCTCTGCGAATTAGCGCATTCTCCGAGAACAGTGCTCCGCTTCTCAGCCATTCCTCCGCAACATCGTTGGGAATCTGGGAATCCATGTTTATAAGCATCGAGCCCTTCTGCACCGCAATTAGGTCGTATTTTGTTTTCCGGTCAGGATTATCGGCAACAGATAAATATACCGTACATCCCGGTACGAGAAGCTCTCTGCACCGCCCTGTGTTCTTGACATGAACCGGTTCCGTACTGCCCTTGATGTCAACAAGCGCAATAAACCTGTTGGGACGTTCAATAAACCTTCCGTCTATGACTTTTGAATACTTCATTTATTTTTTCTCATATTCCATTACAATTATTTTAATAATCAAAGAAAAACAGCCACCCTCTGGGGTGACTGTTTCTTGGTGCGCGAGGCGGGACTTGAACCCGCACGCCCGGAGTGAGCACTAGAACCTGAATCTAGCGAGTCTGCCAATTCCACCACTCGCGCATATTTTGGATGCTTGATTATAATAGCACCCAAAGTCTCAATTGTCAAGGAAAAATAGTTTCGGATTATTCATTATTTGTCTATTTTTTTGTTATTATAGATGTTATAATGTAATAAACGAAAATCAAACCGCAATTACCCCATTCTGTATCGGAGGTTCACATGAATCGAATAAGTTTAAAATCACACGCCAAGGGAATCGTTGCCGATGGCAAGCCCAGTCCCATAGTGTTTTCTGTGCTGTATGTTCTGGTTATGGTCATAATAGGCCTGCTCTCTGCAAAGCTTATAAGCATCAGAATTGACCAGCAAACCCTGATGCGCTTCATTCAGGATTCGGACATAGAAGGCTTTTACGATTACATAGTCGCGCAGGCACCCTCACCCGCCGCAGTATTTCTCGATTTTCTTCTGGTGATGATGAAAGCGGTTCTCGATGCGGGATTTGCAATATTCGCCCTCAACATGGTTAAAGGCGCAAGTGCAAGCCTTTGGAATTTGCTTGATGGCTTCGGAATGTTCCTGCGTGTTGTCTGGCTCTATATCCTCGAATACATATTCGTGCTTCTCTGGTCCATGCTCTTCGTCATCCCCGGCATTATAGCACTTTACCGCTACCGTCAGGCGCTGTATCTGCTCATCGAGCACCCCGAGATGAGTGCCTACGACTGCATACGTGAGAGTTCACGCCTTATGAGAGGACACAAAGGCGAGCTGTTCATGCTCGACCTCAGCTTTATCGGCTGGTGGCTTCTCAGCGCACTTCCCATGGTCGGCTATCTCATAAACATCTGGTTTGCACCTTTCTACAAGATCACCATGGCGCTCTACTACCGCCAGCTTATCTACACTCCCAACGGCAATCCCAACGGTAACGATTTTGTATAAGCAGCAACAAAAAAACTCCGATGAGCTGTACTCATCGGAGTTTTTTGTTATTCACAATCAGTCTGCGCAATGCTCGCAATCGTGAACCTGTGCAAACTTTTCTGCATCATACTCGATGCCATTCTTGTCATAGTAGTCCTTAACAGCTGCCTTGACTGCTTCCTCTGCGAGAACGGAGCAGTGAATCTTGTGGGTGGGCAGACCGTCGAGAGCCTCAACAACAGCCTTGTTTGACAGTTCCATTGCCTCATCAAGAGACTTGCCCATTATGAGCTCGGTTGCCATAGAGCTGGTGGCAATTGCGCTGCCGCAGCCGAAGGTATTGAACTTGCAATCGGTTACGATGCCGTCTTCAACCTTGAGGTACATCTTCATAATATCGCCGCACTTTGCATTGCCGACTTCGCCGATGCCTACGTTCTGAGCATCCTCGATCTTACCGACATTGCGGGGATTCTGGAAATGGTCCATTACTTTATCGCTATACAGTGCCATAATTACTTCCTCCTAATATATAAACGAATAATATTTAATCAGTTAATAGTGCTCAGCATCAGATCAGATGCGGGCGCTTACCGTTTTCGAGGTCTTCCCAGACGGGGGAAATGCTGCGCAGATATTCAACTACGCCGGGAACTACATCGATGATGTGGTCAATCTCTTCCATGGTGTTGTACTCACCGATGGATAGTCTCAGAGAGCCGTGTGCGACCTCGTGAGGCAGGCCGATGGAAAGCAGAACATGGCTGGGATCAAGAGATCCGGAGGTGCATGCGGAACCGGAGGATGCACATACTCCCTTTGCATCGAGAAGGAGCAGGAGGCTTTCGCCTTCGATACCCTCGAAGCACATATTTACTGTGCCGGGCACGTGATGCTCGAGAGAGCCGTTGATCTTGGAATGAGGAATCTTGGAAAGCTCTGCAAACAGCTTATCGCGCATGGGGATAATCTTTGCGTTATTTGCTTCCATGTTATCAACGGATTCCTTAAGAGCTGCTGCCATTGCAACGATGCCGGGAATGTTCTCGGTGCCTGCACGCTTGCCGCGCTCCTGTGCGCCGCCCTCGATTACATTGAACAGAGGAAGACCGCGCTTTGCGTAAAGAACGCCAACACCCTTGGGTGCATGGAACTTATGACCGGACATGCTCAGAAGGTCAATGCCCATTTCCTTTACGTTTACGGGGATGTGGCCCATTGCCTGAACTGCGTCGGTGTGGAAGGGAACGCCGTGCTTATGGCAAATCTCGCTGATTTCCTTAACAGGCTGAATGGTGCCGATTTCGTTGTTTGCAAACATGATGGTTACAAGAGCGGTATCCTCGCGGATAGCTGCCTCGAGTTCCTCAGGACGAACAAGGCCATCCTCGTGGACATCAAGGAGGGTTATATCATAGCCTTCCTTCTCAAGCTTGTTGAGAGTGTGGAGAACTGCATGATGCTCAAACTTGGTGGAAATGATGTGCTTTTTATTGCCTTTGACAAGACCGACCTTTGCCATGGAGATAATTGCCTGGTTGTCTGCTTCGGAGCCGCCGGAGGTAAAGTAGATTTCTCTGGGCTCTGCGCCGAGGATATCGGCAATGGTCTTACGGGCGCCTTCAAGAGCTTCTTTTGCTTCCTGGCCGAAAGAATAGAGGCTGGAGGGGTTGCCGTAGCAAGTGGTGAGATAGGGCATCATTGCCTCGGCTGCGGTCTTGCTGACGCAAGTGGTTGCAGCGTTATCTGCGTATACGAACATTTATATTCTTCCTTTCTTCTTATTTCCTATTAAATCCTATTAAATCTGTGGGGGATTTTAACATATACCATATAAATAGTCAATATCCCCACATTATTTTTTCCATTTAGCTCCGGTGAGCAAATCGTCCAGCGTCACCGTATCAAGATATGCGTTTGTGATATCGTCGAGCTCTTTCCACATTGGGATTGTCAGACAGCCGCCGGAACGGTCGCACTGGATCTCCCCTTCTTTAATACAGGCGACGGGTGCAAGGTTGTCCTCAATGCAGCGAAGTATATCTCCGATCTTATAGTCTTTTGTATCGCGGTTGAGCTTGTATCCGCCCTCTTTGCCTCGGGTGGAGTCAACCAACTCGGCTTTCTTAAGACTTCCTACTATCATCTCAAGGTACTTCATCGAAAGACTAAGTCGCTCTGATATGGTTTTAAGTGAAATGTACCCGTCCTCCGGATGCTGAGCAAGGTCAATCATAATTCTGAGCGCATAGCGCCCCTTGCTTGTTACATTCAACGCTTCACCTTCTTAATTCCTATTTATTTTCTGTGAATTTAATATACCACAAACTTAATAGGAATTGAAGTTGATTGTCATATTTTGCTGTGCATTTTTTGCACAGCAAAGTCTATTTTGCCTCTTTACTTTACTTCGCTAATGTGATATTATGGCAACGTGATAATTACACAACTCGTTTGGAGGAAAACATAATGAAAAAATATATTGCATTACTTCTCGCAATGATGATGGTATTTGCACTGTGCGCATGTTCTTCAGGCAATGACTCTGCTAAAAATGATAAGCCTATTATTATCAACGAAAGCCTTGGCGCTGAACAATATGGTATTGCATTCAGAGCAGATGATCAGGAGACCTGCGACGCAATTGAAGCTGCCGTTGCTCAGCTTGTTGCAAATGGCACTTACGCAGAAATCGCAGCAAATTACCCTGAAATAGTTGATAACCTCATTTTCCTGCAGGAAGACGCTCCTGCGGCTAAGGAAATTGAAAAATCTTCACGTACTTTCACCATGGGAATTGACCCTGAATATCCTCCCTTCAGCTACCTCGGCGATGACGGTGAGTACACCGGCTTTGACGTTGAAATCTGCAAGGCAGCCTGTGATCTTCTCGGTTGGGACTTCAAGGTATTTGAGGTCAACTGGGATCAGAAGCTTGTACAGCTCGATGCAGGTGAATGTGACTGCGTATGGTCCGGCATGACCATTCTCGACAGCATGATTGATGCAGGCTATGTTCTCTCTGCTCCCTACTACTACAACACTCAGGTGCTGGTAGTTAAAGAATCCAGCGGCATTAGCTCTTCTGCAGATTTGGAAGGTAAAACCGTTGCTGTACAGCTCGGCACTTCCGGCGAGGCTCTCCTTGCTGAGGACGGCGATCTGGCTGATCTCTCTGCAAGCTTCGGAGAACTCATTACCTGCGACAGCTTCCTTAAATGCTTTACCGAGCTTGAAGGCGGCGCCGTTGATGCTGTATTTGTTGACTTGCCCGTTGCCGAAAACTATGTTAACAAATAAGTTTTACATTACTGCATTATATCTGACAAATAT
>JAZLGD010000200.1:0-5052 GCA_045616105.1 Oscillospiraceae bacterium
AGCCTGAGCTCAGGGAAAAGGGAATAGTATTCCGCCGCGCACGCCATCCGCTTCTGCCCAAGGATACGGCAGTGCCCATTGACCTTGAGCTGGGTGAGGATTTTGACACACTTATAATAACCGGCCCCAATACGGGCGGTAAAACCGTCACGCTCAAAACAGTCGGACTTTTGAACATAATGGCTCAGTGCGGCCTGCATATACCCGCTGACGACGGAAGCGGTGTGCCGGTTTATAAGAATATCCTTGCCGATATCGGCGATGAGCAGAGCATAGAGCAGAATCTTTCCACATTCTCCGCACACATGACGAATATTGTGCATATTCTGGATAAGTGCGATGAGCGCTCTCTGATCCTCTTTGATGAGCTTGGCGCAGGTACGGACCCCACCGAGGGTGCGGCACTGGCAATTGCAATAATCGAGCATGCACGAAAAATGGGTGCAACAGTAGCGGCAACGACCCATTATGCAGAGCTTAAGGTATATGCAACAAGTGAAGCGGGAATTCAGAATGCTTCATGTGAGTTTGACGTGGAAACACTGCGCCCCACATACAGACTGCTTGTGGGTATTCCAGGCAAATCGAACGCATTTGCAATATCGGGAAGACTCGGACTGTCTTCTGAGATAATCGAAGATGCAAAGAGCAGGGTAGGCGTGCAGAATGCCAGCTTTGAAGCAACTATTGAAAAGCTTGAGCAGACCAGACTTATGCTTGAACGCGACAGAAGCGAAGCCGCAAAGAAGCTCCGCGAAGCTGAAGAGAACGCAAAGAAAGCTTCGTTCCTCAAAGCAGAGCTTGCCGTCCGTCTTGAAAAGGCGGACGAAAAGTCACGCCGCGAAGCTGAACGCATAATCGCCGATGCCCGCAAGACTGCGGAAGATACATTTGCCGAGCTTGACGAAATGCGCCGCCGCATAAACGAAGAGGAAGAAGCGCAGGCGGTGAACGATGCCAGAAGCGAGCTTCGCCGTAAGCTCAACGAAAAGGAAGATTCCTTTAAAACTGCAAAAAGCGTTGAACCGAAGGAAAATAAAAAGTCCGCACGCGCCGTCAAAGCGGGCGATACGGTGGAAATCCTTTCGATGGGCGTTAAGGCCGAGGTGCTGTCGGTCAATGCCGACGGAAGCCTTGAGCTTAAGGCGGGCATAATGACCGTTAAGGCAAAGCAGAGCGAGGTTTATCTTCTTGAGGGCGAGAAAATTAAGAAAAAACAGCTTAGCTATAATGTGGCCTCTAATAGTCCGAGACGGGTTGTAAGCCCCGAAATTGACCTGCGCGGAATGGAGAGTATTGAGGCTGTTGCTGCAGCGGAAATGTATATTGATAACGCCGTTATGGCTAAACTAAAAACCGTTACCATTATTCACGGCAAAGGTACAGGCGCTCTGCGTCAGGCAGTCCAGCAGATGCTCCGACGAAACAAAGCCGTCAAATCTTTCAGACTCGGCCGATTTGGTGAGGGCGAGAGCGGAGTTACAGTTGTCGAATTGAAATAAAATGACTGATTTAGCGTGGTGAATAATGTGTAAAACTACGAAATAGACAAAATCAGTTGACGAATTTTGAATAATTTGCTAAAGTATGAGTAATCTTTAAGGGTTATAAGGAGTGGCAAGGATGGTAACAAAAGAAGTAGTCATCAACAATCAGGTAGGTCTGCATGCAAGACCCGCGACTTTCTTTATCCAGAAAGCCAACGAATTTAAGAGCAGCATTTGGATTGAAAAGGACGATAGACGTGTTAACGCAAAGAGCCTTCTCGGTGTGCTTTCTCTTGGCATCGTAAAGGGCACGGCTGTTAATCTTATTGCCGACGGTCCTGATGAAGAGGCTGCGATTGCAACTCTCGCTGAGCTTATCGCTTCTGATTTTACCGAGTAATATTAATAAGAACCTAAGGGCGTGTGAAAGCACGCCCTTATTCTATATCAAGGTCAGTGTGTGATGGACAAGAAGAATAAAGCGATAATTGAAATGCTGACCTGCGCAGCTCTCTGGAGCATAGCAGGTATATTTATAAAGTTGATACCGTGGAATGCATTTGCCATAAGCTCAATCAGGAGCCTTGTGGCAGGCCTCACGCTATTGGTATTCATAAAAATTAACAAGTTCAGGATAATATTCAATAAACACGCTCTTGTTACGGGTCTGTTCATGGGCTTGACCTATACATCCTTTGTATTGGCGAACAAGCTGACCACGGCGGCAAACGCAATTGTGCTCCAGTTCACTGCACCGCTTTTCATAGTGGTTTTCTCGGCGATGTTCTTTAAGCAGAAGATACGCCGCAATGACTTGATTGCTGTACTGTGTACCATGATAGGCATAGCACTGTTCTTTGTCGACAAGCTGGAGGGCGGATATCTTGCAGGCAACTGTGTGGCTATAATGGCGGGTGCTTTTATGGGCTGCATGTATATGACCATGGGCAATGCCGAGGGAGAAGAACGCTTTTCCGCTATTCTTGTGGGACAGATTATAGCATTTCTGATCGGGCTGCCTGCCGTTATTACTACACACCCCGTGTTCAGCACGACACCTATTGTCTGCATAGTGATTCTCGGCGTATTTCAGCTTGGCATACCGTATATACTTTACGCAAAAGCCTCGGAACACTGCCCGCCGCTTGCGTGCTGCCTGCTTGGGGCGGTAGAACCGCTGCTGAATCCGATATGGGTATTCCTGTTTGACGGTGAAAAACCGGGGGTTTTTGCACTTGTTGGTGCGGTTATAGTTGTTGCATCGGTAACGGTCTGGTGCGCATTAGGAAATAAGAGCGAAGAGAAAACATATGCTTGATAACTTGCTTCAAAAAGCGAATAATCTGCCAATGCTTCCGGGGGTCTACATCATGCTTGATGCTTCCGGCGAGGTAATATATGTCGGTAAGGCAAAAAAGCTGAAAAACCGCGTAACAAGCTATTTTCGCGGAAGCCATCTGCCGAAGGTACAGGCAATGGTGGATAAGGTTGCGGATTTTAACGTAATTGTTGTTGAATCAGAGTTTGAATCGCTGGTGCTTGAAAACTCACTGATAAAGCAGCATATGCCCCACTATAACATCCTTCTCAAGGACGATAAGGGCTATCCTTTTATCAGAATAGATAAAAATGCCGAGTATCCTAAATTTGAAATAGTAAACCGACCGAAGAAGGATGGTGCGAAATACCTTGGCCCTTACGGCGGCAGGAGTATTTCCAGAGAAATAATTGATGTTGTCTGCAAGACCCTGAAATTGCCGACCTGCGGTAAAAAGTTCCCGCGGGATATAGGCAAGGACAGACCCTGTCTTAACAGCCATATGGGAAACTGCCGTGCGTGGTGTCAGGGCAGGGAGAGCAGGGAGGACTACTTAAAGCTGATTGATGATGCCTGCCTTATTCTTGAGGGTAAGACAGAAGAACTTACCGCAGAGCTTGAGGAAAAAATGCTCAAAGCCTCGGATGAGCTTAAATTCGAGCTTGCCGCCGAGCTTCGTGACAGACTCCGCGCTGTGCAGGGGCTGTCCAATAAGCAGAAAGTAATCGCAACCGCTTTTTCCGATACAGATGCAATCGGCTTTTCACGCGGAGCAAAAAGCTGTTTTGTTGTTCTGCATTTTAATGACGGCTCGCTTACGGGCAAGGATTTTGAAATAATCTCCGAGCCTCTTGAGGATGACAGCGAGGCAATCTCGCAGCTTGTGCGCATGTATTACAACAAGCGAGGCGCATTTCCAAAGTGCATTTTAGTTCCGTGCGAGCTTGAAGACAGAGCTGATACAGAACGCTTTTTCTCGGAGCTTGCCGAGCGCAAGGTGAGCATTGAGGTTCCTGTTCGCGGAGAAAGAGCTAAGCTTGTTGAAAGAGCAAACCTCAACGCAAAAGAGGAAATTTTACGCGCCACAACCGCAGAGCAGCGCCGTACGGGAACACTTGAATGGCTCCAAAAAGCGCTTGAGCTTCCCGCATATCCCGAAAGAATTGAGGCCTTTGACGTATCAAACCTCGGAGATACGGGCATTGTTGCCGCAATGACAGTTCATAAAAACGGCAAACCTTTAAAAAAGGATTATCGCAAGTTCAGAATTAAAGACATGCCCGTCCGTGACGACTATGCAAGCATGCGGCAGGCTGTGGGCAGAAGATTCAAACACTATGCCGATGGCGACGAAAAGTTTTCAACACTTCCCGATCTGCTGCTCATAGATGGTGGCGAGACTCACGCACAGGCGGCGCTTGAGGTCCTCAGCGACATGGGAATATCCGTGCCCGTATTCGGCATGGTAAAGGATGACCGCCACCGCACAAGAGCGCTCATAACTCCCGACGGAAGGGAAATAGGCATAAGCGGAAATCAGGCGGCGTTCTCAATGATAGGAAGCATTCAGGAGGAAACCCACCGATTCGCAATCGAATATCAGCGCTCGCAGAGAAACGAAAGCT
This sequence comes from Oscillospiraceae bacterium, assembly GCA_045616105.1. Taxonomy (GTDB): domain Bacteria; phylum Bacillota; class Clostridia; order Oscillospirales; family Oscillospiraceae; genus F23-B02. The sequence goes on from JAZLGD010000200.1 coordinate 4,431, forward strand.
TCGGCTCAGGACTTGAAAAAATTCCGGGCATTGGGGATAAACGAAAGAACGAGCTTCTCCGTCATTTTAAGACGATAAAAGCAATTAAAGCAGCTGACATACAGGAGCTTGAAGAAGTACTGCCGTCGAATGCTGCGAAGGCAGTATATGAATACTATCACAAAAGTGAGGGATAAAGCATGAGAGTTATAACCGGTAATCTGAGAGGAAAACGACTGAAAGAACCCTCAAATTACGATATTCGCCCCACAACCGATATGGTTAAGGAAGCTATATTCAATATAATCCAGTTCGATATAGAGGGAAGACGTGTACTGGACCTTTTTGCCGGCACAGGTCAGCTCGGCATTGAGTGCCTCAGCCGTGGCGCAGAATCAGTAACATTCGTTGACCAGAGCAAAGAGGCGGTATCTCTTGTCAAATCAAATCTTAAGACCTGCGGTGTTGAAGCAAGAGTTGTTCAGGATGACTCCATATCCTTCCTTAACCGCGGCGGCAAGTTTGATGTTATTCTGATTGACCCTCCGTATGCCACAAACCTTATAAATAAGGCACTTTCGGTTATCAATTCCGTTGACATCTTGTCGGAAGGTGGTATAATTGTTTGCGAAAGTTCACGGGA
>JAZLGD010000201.1:0-5034 GCA_045616105.1 Oscillospiraceae bacterium
TTTTTTGTGGGGGAGTTGAACCCCCGAAGCCGCAGTTCTGCGGCTTCGCAATCGCATTTATTTTAATCTCTCAGCTCGTCTGTGCAAGCACAGACAACCGCCGATATGATATCGGACGGGAGTTCAACTCCTCTATCCTGCGCTTTTCACCAACAAAAAAATACCACCCTGATGGGTGGTATTTTTTGTTGGTGGAGATGGGGGGAGTTGAACCCCCGTCCGAAAGCGCTTTAACAGGAACTTCTCCGGGCGCATAAGGTCATTTAAATTCCCTCACCTGTGCGCAGGCCTTCATGCTCGCAGACTCGGTAGCTTCATTATGCATGGTGCGCTCAAAGCTTTGCGCACTCACGTGCACCACTAATCGACGCCCAAACCCGGGCCGTGGTCCTCCCGGGCAGGACGCTCGCTAATTAAGCAGCGAGAAGAACAGTTTCGTTGTTGTTCTTTAATTTATAAGGTGCCCATTTTAAGGATGGTAGGCGCATCCGCCCGCTATTCCTGCCTCCACACCCCCGTCGAAACCGGTACATCCCCGTTTCTAAATTCGTTGCTACATTGTAGGTAGTCTATACTGCGTCAGCTCGACCGGTGATATCGGCAGTATTCTATTTTGCACTCGCGCACTCAATCAGTGCGGCTAAATGCGCGAGTACGTTCTACATTAATTATATTATGCCTTTACAGGCTCTGCGTAGTCAACACCGAAGGTATCAACTGTAACATTCTTCATGACCTGAGGAGTCTTGGGCTTATCTGCGCGGTCAGTGCGGACATTTGCAATTGCGTCGACAACCTCAATGCCCTCGATGACCTTGCCGAAGGATGCGTACTGGCCGTCAAGATAAGGTGCATCCTCGTGCATGATGAAGAACTGGCTGCCTGCGGAGTTGGGTGCCGGGGTGCGTGCCATGGAGAGAACGCCGCGGTCATGCTTCAAATCATTTTTGAAGCCGTTCATGGTAAACTCGCCCTTGATGCAGTAGCCGGGGCCGCTCATGCCGGTGCCGGTGGGGTCGCCGCCCTGAATCATGAAGCCGGGAATTACACGGTGGAAGATAACGCCGTTGTAGAAGCCCTTATTGATAAGGGAGATGAAGTTATTGACGGTATTGGGAGCGATTTCGGGGTAAAGCTCTGCCTTGATGATACCGCCGTCTTCCATTTCGATGGTTACTATAGGATTGCTCATTAGTATTTCTCCTTCATTGATCTATCAATATCCCGCATTGCCTCGCGCTTTGCTTCGTCGTTGCGCTTATCATAGAGCTTTTTGCCCTTACACAGGCCAAGCTCCACCTTTACTCTGCTGTCCTTGAAATACAGCGACAGCGGAATAATTGCAACGCCGTCCTGCATGACACGTGCGTTGAGTTTTAATATCTCGCGCTTGTGCATCAGGAGTCTGCGCGGTCTCACGGGATCCTTGTTGAAAATATTGCCCTTTTCATAGGGACTTATATGCAGAGAGCGGATAAACAGCTCTCCGTTTTTTATTGTGCAGTAACTGTCCTTCATATTGACAGTTCCCGCTCGGAGGCTCTTTACCTCTGTTCCGGCAAGTTCAATGCCGGCCTCGTACTTTTCAAGAACAAAGTAGTCATGAAAAGCCTTGCGGTTTGCCGCTATCTGTTTTGTTCCAAGCTGCTTTGGCACTGAGCTCACCTTCTTTCCATTGGATTTTAACACATATGCTTGTAAAATAAAAGATTATTCTCTGTTAAACTCGCGCAGGCGCAAATCGGGGTTCTTATCAAGCGCCCATCTTACGCACCATTCAGAGGTGAACAGAAGCAGGTTATTGCCTCGGAAATCCTGAACCCACTTGGTATCGCTGGTAAGATTCAGGGATTTTACATCAATCTCCTCATTATCAATCCAGCGGACAATCTCAAAGGGCATGCTGCGGCGGCGAACATCAACGCCGTATTCGCTCTTGAGGCGGTACTCAAGGACTTCAAACTGCAGGACACCGACAACGCCCACGATGACTTCCTCAACGCCTGTATAGGGCTCATGGAATATCTGGATTGCGCCCTCCTGAGCTATCTGAGTTATTCCCTTTTCAAACTGCTTGCGCTTCATGGTATCTATACGCTCAACAGCAGCGAAGTGCTCAGGTGCGAACGTGGGGATGCCCTCGAACTCAAGCTTATTGCTCTTATCGCAGATCGTATCGCCGATTGAGAAGATGCCGGGGTCGAACACACCGATGATATCGCCTGCGTAAGCTTCATTGATAATAGCTCTCTCCTGTGCCATGAGCTGCTGAGGCTGTGCAAGTCGCAGGGGCTTTCCGCCCTGAACGTGGAAGTATTCCTTATCACGCTCGAACTTGCCCGAGCAGATGCGCATGAACGCAATTCTGTCGCGGTGAGCCTTATTCATGTTAGCCTGAATCTTGAACACGAAGGCGGAGAACTTTTCATCGAACGGATTCACTACCTCGTCCCCTGCTATTCTGGGCAGAGGGGGCATGGTCATATTAAGGAAGCTTGCAAGGAAAGGCTCTATACCGAAGTTATTGAGGGCAGAGCCGAAGAACACGGGGCTCAGCTTACCGTTGCGAACCTGATCAATATCAAACTCATAGCCCGCTCCGTCAAGAAGCTCTACATCGTCGCAAAGAGTCTGGCGAAGCTTGGGGCCGATAAGCTCGTCCAGCATTTCGGTATCCTCAAGGGAGCACTCGATTGCTTTAATCTTATTCTGGCCTCTGTGGAACTCATTAAATGCCAGAATCTCACGCTTTTCACGGTCGTAAACGCCTTTGAAATCGATTCCGCAGCCGATGGGCCAGTTCATAGGATAGGTTCCGATGCCGAATTCGTTTTCAAGCTCTTCCATAAGCTCGTAGGGGCTTCTCGCCTCTCGGTCCAGCTTATTGATAAAGGTGAAAATCGGGATATTGCGCATTGCACAAATCTTGAAAAGCTTTCTCGTCTGGGGCTCGATACCCTTTGCCGCGTCGATTACCATGACGGCAGAGTCAGCCGCCATAAGGGTACGGTATGTATCCTCGGAAAAGTCCTGGTGTCCCGGAGTATCAAGGATATTGATGCAGTAGCCGTCATACTCAAACTGCATGACGGATGAACTGATGGATATACCGCGCTGCTTTTCAAGCTCCATCCAGTCGGAAACCGCGTGTCTTGCCGTTGCCTTACCCTTGACCGAGCCTGCAAGCTGTATTGCTCCGCCGTAAAGCAGAAGCTTTTCCGTAAGCGTCGTTTTACCTGCGTCAGGATGGGAGATTATTGCAAAGGTTCTGCGGCGCTCGATTTCTTTTCTCAAATCAGCCATTATTATTCTCCTAAGTCTAATTCACGAAAAATTATATTATCATAGTTACAGCTTAAAATCAAAGCTTTTCTACTTTATTTATTTATATTTTTATGATAATATTTTTCCAAAAGCCCAGTCAGGAGGAAAAATACATGAATAATGTTATAAATCCATATTCCCCCGCAAGCATAAAAGGCATAACTCTTAATTCCCGCGTTATACGCTCCGCCACACACGAAGGCATGGCCGACGAAAACGGCAAGCCCGATGAGAAGCTTATAAAGACCTTCGAAAAATACGCCAAAGGCGGCGCGGGACTTATAATTACCGGATACATGGGCATTTCTCAGCAGGGCAAATGCCCGCTTTACAATATGACCATGATAAACGATGATTCCCTCATTCCCGCATGGAAAGAACTCACCGACCGCGTTCACGCGGCAGGTGCGCCCATCGTTGCGCAGATTGCCCACTGCGGACGGCAGACCCGAAAAAAGGTCACGGGAATGAAGACCGTTGCGCCCTCTGCAATACGAGACTTTCTCTACTGGGAAAATGTGCCTCACAAGCTCAGGGAAAAGGAAATTGAAATAATCATATCCGATTTTGCCGACGCCGCCCTCCGCGCAAAAAAAGCCGGCTTTGACGGTGTTCAGCTCCACTGCGCTCACGGATATCTGCTCAGCGAATTTTTATCCGCACACACCAATCACCGCAAGGACAACTGGGGCGGCAGTCTTGAAAATCGCTTCCGTATTGTCGGTGAGACCATGAAAGCCATGCGTGCAAAGGTCGGCAGCACCTTCCCCATTTTCGTAAAAATGAACTGCTTTGAAAAGGCAAGAAACGGCATAAAGCCTGAAGAAGCCGTTGAAATCGCAAAGCTCATGGACAAGGCCGGCTTTGACGCCATCGAGGTTTCCTGCGGTCTTGCCGGCGAGGGCTTTAACATGTCCCGCGGCGGCTTCCCCTATCCCATTATGTGTGCCGACAACTTCCGTTTTGAAAATCTGCCCGAATTTACATGGCCGATTATGAAGCCTGTAATGAAAATACTCATGGGCAGTCCCAAGCCCATAAGAAGCTATAATGTGAAGGCGGCGGAAATGATAAGCAAAGCCGTTTCCGCACCCGTCATCGTCTGCGGCGGTATCCGTTCGGATGCCGAAATTAAGGATGTTATATGCGGCGGAAAGGCTGACTTTGTTTCCATGTCCCGTCCGTTTATATGTGAGCCCGATATCGTGAACAGACTTAAAAACGGCTCTCAGGCCGAATCACGCTGTCTTAACTGCAACTACTGCCTCATGGGTGTTGAGAGGCGACCGCTCAAATGCTATTACGGAACTCTGCCAAAGAAGAAATAACAAAAAAGCCCTTAACTCATCTGAACTGCTCTCCGTCAAGAGGACAATGAAATAATATAAAGATTATCACGGTCAGTGCTGCGACATTGGCCGTCTTTTTATGCAGCCAGGTAAAACTGCTGGTGCTTTTCCATCGGTGTGAGTATACCGAGATTACGCTGGAGTCGTTTTGTGTTGTAGTAAGTGATGTAGTCCTCAATCATCTGAACAAGGCTTTCTCTATCTGTGAATTTGTGTCCGTAATACCGTTCCCGTTTGAGTATTCCCCAGAAGCCTTCCATGGGGCCGTTGTCAATACAGCGAGCAACTCTAGACATGCTTTGTGTCATCCCGGCAGCTTCTAATTTCGTATGGAATACTCGATTGGTATATTGAAATCCAC
>JAZLGD010000202.1:0-7140 GCA_045616105.1 Oscillospiraceae bacterium
CAGAAACCATTCTCTGGCTTTTTACGGCATCTGCGAAAAATGTTGTGAGTAAAGGCGAATGCCTTACATATATTAAATGATTATTTTATAGGAGGATGTTATTATGAAAAAATGGGTTTGCCCTGTATGCGGTTATGTTCACGAAGGCGATACTCCCCCTGAGTTCTGCCCCCAGTGCAAGGTTCCCGGCTCCAAGTTCACCGAGCAGGCAGCCGACAAGGTTTGGGCTGCTGAGCACATTGTAGGCGTTGGCAAGCAGTTCGGCGCAGATGTTCCCGCAGAGGTTCAGGAAGAGATCATCGCAGGTCTGCGTGCAAACTTTGAAGGCGAATGCTCCGAGGTTGGTATGTATCTGGCAATGGGCCGCGTTGCAGCTCGCGAAGGCTATCCCGAAATCGCAATGTACTGGGAGAAGGCAGCTCTTGAAGAAGCAGAGCACGCAGCAAAATTTGCAGAGCTTCTCGGCGAGATCATCACCGATAGCACCAAGAAGAATCTCGAAATGCGCGTTGACGCAGAGAACGGCGCAACCGCAGGTAAGTTTGAGCTTGCAAAGCTGGCCAAGCAGTACAACCTCGATGCTATCCACGACACCGTGCACGAGATGCCACGCGAGGAGGCACGCCACGGCAAGGCATTCGAAGCTCTGCTGAAGCGTTACTTCTAATAATTCATTATATTAGGTTATATGGACGATTTTAGCCCGCAAGTATGCAAGCCTACCAGAGTAGGAATGTCACACAGCTATACTGTAAAAGAGACGAAAACCAGTTCCTTTTTGCAGACTTATATTCTGAAATGTCAAATCAGCGGAGAAGAGTTAAAAGATCGCACAAAACCTGACTGGTATTACTGCATCATAGAAGACGGCACAGTTTTTAAATTTCATCCCAAGGAACGTGTCTTCTATCAGCTTGATTTAGACAAACTCGTCTGGCGTAGTAATCAATCTCTTGTCAGTTTGTATTACGATACGTTTCTAAAGTTTCAGGAATTTGATGGTTTTGTTGACTATTATCCCCATGCCGACGAACACAAGTAAAAGACTTTCACTCTAAAGAGACTCATCAAATAATTCTACATTACATAATAATATAAAGGCGAGAGGATTTCTCCTCTCGCCTTTTTCTATACATTATAATATATAAAGCTTTTACTTTGCTCTGGTTTCGACTTCTTCCTTGAGCTTTGCCGCAAAGTCTTCAAAGCTCATTACGCCCTCGTCACCGCCGGCGCGGGTACGAACGGAAATAGTGCCGTTTTCAGCTTCCTTATCGCCGACAATGATCATGTAAGGAATCTTCTGGCCCTGTGCCTCGCGGATCTTGTAACCGATTTTTTCGTTGCGAAGGTCGGTTTCAACGCGGAAGCCGTGCTTATCAAGACGGCCTGCGATATACTTTGCATAATCTGCGGCTCTGTCGGTGATGGGCATGACCTTGACCTGAACGGGAGCAAGCCATGTGGGGAATGCGCCGGCAAAGTGTTCGGTGATAACGCCGATGAAGCGCTCAATGGATCCGAATACAACACGGTGAATCATAACGGGGCGGTGCTTTTCGCCGTCAGCGCCGACATACTCGAGCTCAAATCGCTCGGGAAGCTGCATATCCAGCTGAATCGTGCCGCACTGCCATGTGCGTCCCAGAGAATCCTGAAGATGGAAGTCGAGCTTCGGGCCGTAGAATGCGCCGTCGCCTTCGTTGATGATATAGCTCTTGCCCATTTCGGTAATTGCATTCTTAAGGGTATCCTGAGCAAACTCCCAGTCCTTTTCGTCGCCCATATGGTCATCGGGCATGGTAGACAGCTCGATTTCATAAGGCAGACCGAAGAGAGAGTATACTTCGTCAAACAGCTTAACAACGCCCTTGATTTCGTCCTTCATCTGATCCCATGTCATGAAGATATGAGCATCGTCCTGAGTGAAGCAGCGCACACGGAACAGGCCGTGGAGAGCACCGGAAAGCTCATGGCGGTGAACAAGGCCAAGCTCGCCCACTCTCATGGGCAGGTCACGGTAGGAGTGAGGCTCGGACTTATATACTATCATACCGCCGGGGCAGTTCATGGGCTTAATTGCAAATTCCTCTTCGTCGATGACGGTGGTGTACATATTCTCCTTGTAGTGGAACCAGTGGCCGGAGGTTTCCCAAAGCTGGCGGTTAAGGATCATGGGAGTTGAAACCTCAACATAGCCATACTTCTTATGAATCTCGCGCCAATACTCAATAAGGGTGTTTTTCAGCACCATGCCCTTGGGCAGGAAGAACGGGAATCCGGGACCCTCTTCGGTAAGCATGAACAGGCCAAGCTCGCGTCCCAGTTTGCGGTGGTCGCGCTTCTTTGCCTCTTCGATACGGGCAAGGTACTCGTCCAACTCGTCCTTCTTCTGGAAGCAGGTACCGTAAACGCGCTGAAGCATCTTGTTATTGGAGTCACCGCGCCAGTATGCACCGGTGCAGGAGGTCAGCTTGATTGCGTTGCCCTTGATGCGTCCTGTGGAGTCCATGTGGGGGCCTGCGCAGAGGTCGGTGAAATCGCCCTGCTTGTAGAAGGAGATAACAGCGTCCTCGGGAAGGTCGTTAATAAGCTCGACCTTATAGGGCTCTTCGCGCTCTTCCATGAACTTTATCGCTTCTTCGCGGGGAAGCTCAAAGCGCTCGAGTCTTATCTTTTCCTTGCAGATTTTGCGCATCTCAGCTTCAATCTTCTCTAAGATTTCAGGAGTAATTGCAAAAGGTGCGTCGAAGTCATAGTAAAAGCCGTTGTCGATTGCGGGGCCGATTGCCAGCTTTACCTCGGGGTAAAGACGTTTTACGGCCTGAGCAAGAATGTGGCTTGTGGTATGACGGTAAGTGTTCTTGAACTCGGGATTTTCAAAAGTGTACAGCTTCTCGTCCATGATATATCCTCCAAATTTTTATTAACTGTTTAGTGTACCGCTTCCCCCTGCCCTCTATTGCACAGCAGCATGCTTCGGGCATGGAAGCAAAAATTATAAAAATGCAAGCCGAATAAAAAAAGCCCTTGACCAAAGTCAAGGGCGTAATAATTACACGGTTCCACCTTGAGTAAAAACTCATCTTACACATAACGCGTGCGGAACGGATGCGCATTTCCTCGCATCAGCTCAGGAGCGGTTCGGGTTTTCCGTCCGAAAGGGCTTTCAGCCAAGACCCTTTTCTCTGTGCGGTAAGGCAAAACTTTCTTCTCCGTCAATGCTTTTGACTAAATAATATTATCACCGCGAAATTGCCTTGTCAACCTCATTTTCACCGATTTATCAGTGTTTTCAATCCGTCGGCACGGGTGGAGTATTCTCCGGCTCGTCGTTTTTAACGAATATAAGGCCTTCTGCCTTGAGGTCGATTATAATGAGCAAGCTTATGGGCAGAGCAAACATTCCGAGACCGCCGCCGATTTTAAGTCCGACCCACAGGCACAGCAGTGTTGCAAGGGGATGGAGTCCCACCTGCTTACCGACGATTTTAGGCTCTGCAAACTGACGGACAACGATGACGATTGCCCAGAGTATGGCAAGTCCGATGCCGAGAGCAATTTTGCCCTGAATAAAGCTTATTATTGCCCACGGAGCAAGAATAAGGCCCGAACCGACAATAGGCAGAATGTCAAACACGGCAATCAGCGCCGCGATTGCTGCGGCATCGCTTATGCCGATAAGCAGCAGTCCGACAAATATTTCGGCAAAGGTCATAAGCAATATAAGTGCGTAGGATTTGAGATATTTGCTGAGTATAACACCCAGTGCGCGTTTTGCCGTTATAAGCACTTTTCTTGCCTTGCCGGGCACAAATCCGAGGCATCTGTCGGATATGCGGTCGTAATCAAGGGCAAGGAAAACAGTAGAGATTATGCAGATAACTGTTGCAAGGAAGAATCCGGGGAGCTTGGTTCCGATTTGCGATGCCCATGACAGAATATTCATCGAAAGATTCATGACAGAACCGCTCAGCGAAGTCATAACCTCCGGAATCGTATCCTGTACAGCCGTTCTGATTTCGGGGTTTATGCGGTTGAGTCTATCAAGAGTATTGTTAACGATTTCAACTAATCCGGGCTGAATTGAGCTCGTAAAATAGCTCGGGAACATCTCTGCCCAGTCAACCACAACGGAAACTATACCCGCGATTATAAGCGCGAGTAAACCCGCGATCAGCAGATAGCATAGAACTACCAGTATAACCGACAGGGCTTTTTTGTTAATCTTGAGCTTCTTGTTAAGAAACTTAACCAAGGGCTGAACGATCATAACAATCGCAAGCGCAATTATAAACGGCATTAAAGGCTGCAGCAGATACTTAATGAACAAGAACGCCATAAGCAGAATTGCCGCCCAGTAACCGAACTTCAGCAAGAAGTCTTTATACTTTTCCTGTTTTTCCATGCAAAGCACCCTTCCGTATAATAAAAAAGACTTTTACGACAGCTTTATTCTTTGCCGTAAAAGTCCTGCCAATACCAAAGCATACCGAAATTACGGCATGTTAAGCGCCTTTCGGCGCAAGTTGTTATCTATGTTTTTATGATAACATGTATTTTCCATCAGTGTCAATTAATGCTTTATTATTTTCACATTTTATTTACACTTCAACGCTTGGCAAATTCCACTTAAATACCGTTGCGAGCACTCGCAGTGTGAATACGAAAATCATCGCAGCTATCACCGAAACGACATCGCTCACATTCAGCTTGAGCAAGCAGCAATACAATATGCCTCCCGCGAGGGATGCAATCGCATATATGCGCTTGCGCATTACCTTGACCATTACGCCAAGCATTGTATCGCGCAGCATACCGCCGCCCACGCCTGTTATCATGCCCATGACGACAAGCAGGAAGGGGTTTTCAAAACCGTTTGCCGTTATCGCCATATTGATACCCGAAACGGTAAACACCGCAAGTCCTGCTGCATCGAAGATGTTGTTTACCGCATCAAGCTTTTCTGCGTTATGGCGGTACTTATCTCTGCGGGCATAGGCATCTGCGAAAACTATCAGCGCCGCTATCACCGCAACAAGCACATAGGTATAGCTCGTGAACATTCTCGGCGGGAGCTCGCCGAGAAGTATATCGCGGATTATTCCGCCGCCGAGGGCGGTTGTAACCGCAAGGAATATTACTCCGAACACATCTGCTCTTTTCTCCATTGCGGTCATTGCTCCCGAAATTGCAAATGCCGCAACACCGATGAGTTCGAGAACAAACATAAGGTTTTCCATTATACGTTAAATCTGAACAATGTTACGTCGCCGTCATTCATTACATACTCCTTGCCCTCTGAACGGACAAGGCCTTTTTCCTTTGCCGCGGTCATGCTGCCGCATTCCTTAAGTGCATCAAATGCGACAATCTCTGCACGGATAAAGCCGCGTTCGAAGTCGGTATGTATCTTACCTGCCGCCTGCGGTGCTTTTGTTCCCTTCTTAATTGTCCATGCTCTGCATTCATCAGAGCCACAGGTCAGGAATGAGATAAGGCCGAGGAGTGCATAAGAGGTCTTAATCATTCTGTCAAGGCCTGATTCGCTCATGCCAAGCTCTTCGAGGAACATTTCGCGTTCCTCCTCATCGAGAGCGGCAATCTCCTCCTCTATCTTTGCGCAGATAGGCAGCACCTCCGCATCCTCTGCGGCGGCAAGCTCCTTAAGCTGCTGATAGTAAGCATTGTTCTCATAATCAGCAATGCCTGCTTCGTCCATGTTAGCGGCATAGATAATGGGCTTAATAGTTAAAAGGTCGCTGGTTGCGATGAGTTCTTTATCGTCCTCGTCGCACTCATAGCTGCGGACACTCTTGCCGCTGTTAAGGTGCTCAAGCAGGCCCTTGAAAACTTCGGCCTCGTGGAGGAACTTCTTATCGCCCTTGGCATTCTTCATTGCCTTTTCAATTCTGCGCTCTACCATTTCGGCGTCTGCCATGATAAGCTCAAGGTCGATTATCTCAACATCGCGCTTGGGGTCGGTGCATCCCTCGACGTGGATAACATTTTCATCGTCAAAGCATCTGACAACATGTACTATTGCATCGGTGTTGCGGATATTGGAAAGGAACTTATTGCCGAGTCCCTCGCCCTTGGATGCGCCCTTAACAAGACCTGCAATGTCAACAAACTCGATGACTGCGGGTGTGTACTTCTTAGGCTCGTAAATGGATGCGAGAAAATCAAGACGTTCGTCGGGTACGGTTACCATTCCCACGTTGGGCTCAATGCTGCAGAAAGGATAGTTGGCAGACTCTGCACCGGCGTTTGTTATTGCGTTAAAAAGGGTTGACTTGCCGACATTAGGCAGACCCACGATACCAAGCTTCATATATCTCAAATCTCCTTTGTATTTCAAGCAGTTTCATAATGACGTACGCCATTTGTACGCCATTTTACGCTGTTTTCTGGATTTTTTCAAGTGCTTAATGCATTACAATGCCTTTCGAATTGCTATACCGCCTTGTTCATAGAATCGGTAATAACATGGACATAAGTAGTTTAATGTATATTACGAACATCTTAATAGAAGCTGAACATCATATCGATATCTTGAAGCTTTTCTCTTACGGTTTTTTTGTTAGTGTCAAGGGCATGAATAATCAAGTTCAATGCAGCATTATCATCTTTCCATTTTTCTGCTAAACACTGAATTTGCTCTTGCTCAGATGGATCATCTGTGAGATCTAAGCTCATTTGAAGTATTTTGCCATATGATGCTTTCTTTCTAATCTCCAGTTTCCGCCTATTCGCTTCGATTTCTTCTGCAGTAGGTTCCTCATTCACTTTACGGAGCGTTTCTTGTACATATGCTACGAATTCTGGCGAATTTGCAAGCCCACCTTCTTGATGTTCACATACCTCTTCATCATCAGGTTCCTGAACTGACTGCGGTTCCAACTCGGCCAAATTTGCTTCGTTTTCTTTCATCTGTTCACAAATAGTGTATGAAGATACTAACACACTTTTTGTGTAGTCAACCAACAATTCTTGTGTGATTCTTGTTTTGTTTGCTTGATCCCCGTCATAAAACACCCCTGATAACTTAGTCAAAAACGGACTGCCTATTATAAGTCCGTTATTATCAAGCAATTTGACACATTCCTTTATTTCTTTTCGTTTACTTTCCTCCGTTGA
>JAZLGD010000203.1:0-3520 GCA_045616105.1 Oscillospiraceae bacterium
GATGTCGGGCGAGATGAGCGTGTTGCGCTCGTTCTCCGTTTTGGAGGAACGGATTTCAAAATCTTCAAAGCCCACCGGTTCAAGCCCGTATTGCGCTTCCACACTCTCTATGACGGCAAGCTTCGGTGCCTTGACCGGCACGTCAGCCACAAAACGTTCCAGTTCCGGCCTTTCCCCTTCCAGCTCCAGTTCCACGCCGGAAGAGGTGTTTTTAATGTATCCCGAAAGGGAATAAACCCTCACCAGCTTGTGAATGAAAGGGCGGAAGCCGACTCCTTGCACAATGCCGTGAATTTTAATAAAAGCTCTTTCCATACCGATAATTATACGGTTATCATTATACTATACTATATTATAAAAGAGAATATAAAAAAGGGGCGTCATAAAGCGTCCCTTTTTTGTGCATATTGTTAATTTTTTATCAGTATCTATAAGCGACTATTATATTTCCCGGGAGTTTGACAGTCAGGGAAACGCTGAACAGAGCCGTTTAACAGACAAGCGAATAGTTTACTTTTATTCTCCGGCTTGACGAAAATGGTAAAAAATAGTAAAATGAATTGCAAATAGTAAAAGAGGGTAAAAGAGAGTAAAAGAGAGTAAAACAAAATCAAAACAGTAAAAGGAGCAAGCTATGCAAAATCCGTTCACGCTGATCTTTGGCAAAAACCCTATGCTTTCGGTAGCGAGGCCCGAGCAAACAAACGAAATAATAGAGGCTTTCTCAGAAAAAACAATAAACCAGCCTCTTTTTATGATTACAGGCATTCGTGGCTCCGGAAAGACTGTCATGATGACAGAAGTTGCCCGGACCTTCGAAGAAGAGAAAAACTGGATAATTGTTGAACTGAATCCTGCAACCGATATGCTTGAAAGCCTTCTTTCAAAGCTGTATAGCCACAAAGTATGCACCAACATAATTAGAGAGGCTAAAATAGATTTATCCTTTTGGAGTATCGGCCTTGAACTGTCTGGAGAAACTAAAATCACAGATAAGGAAACTGCGATTATAAAGGTTCTGGAATCGATAAAGAAGAAAGGCAAAAGAGTTCTTGTTCTTGTTGACGAGGCAATAAACAACCAGTATATGCAAGTTTTCGCAAGCTCTTTTCAGATATTTATAAGACATGATCTTCCGATATGTTTGCTTATGACAGGGCTTTTTGAGAATATAGACGACCTTCAGAACGAGCCGAACCTTACTTTCCTGCATAGGGCCCCGAAAATCACGCCAAAGCCCCTTAACAGGATTGCAATGAGCGAAAAGTATATGTCCGTTATGGAAAACCTATCAAGTAAAGAGGCTTTAGAAATGGCCGCTCTTACAAAAGGTTACTCTTTCGCATTTCAGGTTTTAGGCTATCTTACGTGGAGGAATAACAAAGAGTATAAAGGAGTTCTCACGGATTACAGACTCTATCTTCAGGAATATGTTTACGACAAGCTGTGGTCAGAGTTTTCTCCACGAGACAAGGCGCTTGCCATTGCCATTGCCAAGAGTAAGGGTAATAGCGTTAAGGAGATACGAGAGGCAGCCGGTATGAGTTCAAATGAATTCAATCCTTACAGAAAGCGCCTCTTGAAAAAGGGTATTATAAAAAGTGACGAATGGGGAACCGTAGAATTTACCGTTCCTATGTTTAAAGAGTTTATCCTGGAAGAAGAGAGCATATATTGATACTATTGCAAATGGCGTTATGCTTATGAAAAGAATATATAAAAGGGGCGTCATAAAGCGTCCCTTTTTGTGCATATTGTTAATTTTTTATCAGCATCTATAAGCGATTATTATACTTACTCCAGCATGAGGCTCAAAAGCTTCTCGTCTGTGCTGCGCATTCCCTCGGCAGCCAGACGGCCGACCGTGGAAATGGTGTACTCGATGTCGTTCTTCACAATGCCTTCACCGTCACGGAATACGTCTCCGTTCTTGGCCATCGAATAGCCCAGCAAAGCGCAGTACAGGGCTGTTGCTATCTTGGCGGCGCAGGAGGATTTGGCTCCGTCGCACACCATTCCGCTGATGGTTCCGAGAGTGTTAATGATGATGTCCTCAATCGTTGTGAGAGGCTGATTATCGAGGTAGGCGATTCCGCACGCCCCCGCCGCCGCCGCGCATACGGCGCCGCAGTAGGCCGAGAGTTTGCCGATTCCCTCTTTCTCATGGACAGCCAGCATGTTTGCAAATGCCAGCGCACGCAGGAGTTCCTCATGCGTTTTGCCTTTGAGTTCCGCATACCGGATGATAGGCAGAGAAACCGTCATTCCCTGGTTGCCGCTTCCGCTGTTGATAACAACGGGCTTGTTGCAGCCGTTCATGCGCGCGTCGGACCCGGCAGCCGCAGCCGAGATGACCTCCGCCCATATACCGAACTCGGACATGGATTTCACGGCCTTGCCAACCTCTTCTCCCCACTTGTTTTCAAGGCCTTCCCGGGAGATGTCCCTGTTATAGGCAATCTGTCTTTCGAGGACTTCGGATATGTCCTCGAGCGGAACCTCCGCGGCATAGTCGTATATTCTGGCAACCGTGAGCTCGGCGCTTTCCGCATCGGCGGACTCAATGTCCTCGGCGCGCATCTTCAGATAGCAGCCGTTTTTGATAACATTGCCGATTCCTGTGTGCGAGTCGATAATTTCGACCGAGCAGCTGTCCTCTCCGCGCCAGGCATCGATAACGATGTGCAGGGTGTGGTCCGAAAGGAGATGCGAAACCTTAACGATTTTATCCGCGAGCAGGGCTCTTATGCACTGCCTGTCTTCATCGGTCAGTGTGCTGATGACTTCAAGCTTCAGATCCGGTCTGCCGCTGACGGCACCCGCTACCGTGGCCGCCTCAATGCCTTTGAGACCGTCGGTCCCCGGCACGGTTACCGCCTTGGCATTTTTTATGAGGTTGCCGGAACAGTGCGATTCCATCCTGTCCGGTATCCCGCCGAGCAGGTCGGCGGCATAAGCCGCCGCATAAGCTATGGCAATAGGCTCTGTACAGCCCATCGCAACAAGCAGCTCGTCCTTCAATATCTCATTATACTGTCTGATATAGTCTTTCATATTCCCCTAAGCAAAAAAGGCCCGCGTCGCGGGCCTTTCTTAATTTCAAATCTGTTTATGCCTTTTTCTTCTTGATGATGTAGGTGTATACCGCAAAGATTGCGCAGATGCCGAATGCTATGATGTAGCTGGCGGTTGCGCTGAGGTTTGCGAAGAAGCCCTTCATCTGGCCTGCGAAAACGAAAGCCATGACGATCGGAACGATATAGGTGATGCAGATTTTGTAGAAAGCATCGCCCTTGGAGCTTCCACCGTTGTGAACCTCATCCAGGAAGAACTTCGTGCCGACTTCTCCGCCGATCATGATAGCCATAAGCATAGCACCGAGAGGCATCATGATGCCTTCAGACCAGCAGTCCATGAAATCGAGCCAGTCTGCGTTCCAGTCACCGGAAGCACCGGCCTGGCCGAATACCTGCCAGGGTGCAAAGCCGTTGGAGCCGAGACCGTCTGCGGAAACGAGAAG
>JAZLGD010000204.1:0-2305 GCA_045616105.1 Oscillospiraceae bacterium
TAGGACCGTTGAAGGGAACGTCGGAAATAGAGACCGCTGCGGATGCGCCGATCATTGCGGTGATCTCGGGGCTGCAGTCGCGGTCACCGAACATGACCTCGCATGCGATGACAACGTCATTGCGCAGATCGGTGGGGAACAGAGGACGCATGGGGCGGTCGATGAGGCGGGAAGCCAGAACAGCGGGCAGGCTGGGCTTACCCTCGCGGCGCATGAAAGAACCGGGGATGCGGCCGACTGCGTAGAGCTTTTCGTTGAAGTCAACGGCGAGAGGGAAGTAGTCGATGCCGTCCTTGGGACGAGCGGAAGCGGTGCAGGTAACTAAAACGGTGGTCTCGCCGTACTTTACGAGAACGGATGCGTTGCACAGCTCTGCGAGCTTGCCGACCTCCATGGAAAGGGGACGGCCCTCGTACATGATCTCATACTTCTTGTAATTGGGAAACTGCTTGTGTGAAATGATCATTTGTATTTCTCCTTTAACTTGAAAAAAGGAGGGACAATTATTTAATTGTCCCTCCTTTAAAAAACCTTCATACCCTTCGGAAATGCCGGGATTACTTGCGGATGCCCAGCTTTGCAATGATTGCGCGGTAACGCTCGATGTCCTTCTTTGCGAGGTAGTCGAGCAGTCTGCGGCGCTTACCTACCATCTTGTACATACCGAGACGGCTGTGGTCGTCGTTGGGATGGACCTTCAGGTGAGCGGTGAGCTGACGGATGCGCTCGGTGAGGATAGCGATCTGGACCTCGGGAGAACCGGTGTCGTTCTCATGGGTCTTGTTTGCTTCGATAACGGAAGTCTTCTGGTCTTTGGTAATCATTAAGATTATACCCCTTTCTTAATTTAACTATACCCGGTGCCTAAGCAAAGGGAGGAAAGGTCTCCCGAAAGCTGAGAGCACGGGCTAAAGCTTTGATATAATATCACCAAAGCCCTGATTTGTAAAGCGTTTTTTGAATTTTTTAATTTTTCTTCCGTCGGGATAAAGTTCAGACACTGCCTTACATATTATATTATTGCAATATCAGCAGTGATTTTGATGAGATTCATTGCGGATTTTGACAAAAATACGGAAATTTTACAGACAAATTGCCGAAAATGCAAAAAATATTAAAAAAATCTTAAAATTTGAGTAAATTTTTCTTTAAATTTTCTCGGATGTGTGGTAAACTGTCAAAAGAATGACGCACTATGCCCGATTATCAAAGTCATCAAGTAATCTTTTTATAAAAACAATATTTTTTAGGGAGGAACATCATGAAAAGAGTATTACTTATGATCTGCAGCCTTCTCCTTGTTTGTGCGTGTGTCTTTGGCCTGTTTGCTTGTGTATCAGGCGTTATGGACATCCTTTCAATCAAGGAATACAAGCTCTGTGACTCCGACATGGCAGTAGCAGGTGTTGCATCTGCACGTGACGGTATTGCACAGCTCAAGGAAAACGAAGCAACCTACATCGACGGCTGCAAGCAGTACGTTGAAGGCAAGCAGATGATTGCCGACAACACTCAGGCTTACATCGAAGGCAAGGAAAAGCTCGGCACCATCGAGCCCCTTCTGCCTTACATCGACACCTATCAGGAACTGCGTAACGGCACCATCGCAAAGCTGCCCGGATTTGACACCGCTCAGTCCTGGTTTGCCGCAATGGTCAAGCCCGTCGGCGCAGAGCTCGGCCTCGAGCTTCCCGATGACGTAAACGACCTTCCCGCATACATCGATGACATGGTCGCTGACGGCAAGGCTCAGCTCCAGCAGTATGAAGACGGTCAGGTTCAGCTCGTAGAGGCTGACGAACTGCTCAAGCAGTTCGAAGACGGCGAAGCACAGCTCGCAGCAGGTATGCTCCAGCTTCAGGATTCCATGGATGCAAGCTTCACCCGCAGCGGCATTGAGGTAACTCCTTCTCTGAAAGCACTGCTCGGCGAAGACTTTGACTTCTATCAGCGCGATGAAAACGGCGAGATCGTAAAGTCCGAGCGCGGCCTTGAGCTGCTCGACCTCGACGCATGCTCCCATGAGTGCGACGTTGCAGACGAGTACCTCGAACTCTCCGGCGCTGACACCGAGGGTGAGCTCTACGGACGTATCGCAGCATTCGGCATGGCAGTTGTTGCTTCTATCCTCGGCCTGATCGCAGGCATCTTCGGCATCGTTGCTTCCATCACCGGCGGTGTTAAGACCGGCAATGTTGTCGGCATCATTTCTGCAATTCTTGCAATCGGTGCAAACGTTGCAGGTAAGATCATCGGATACAACGACTATGCATACGGTCTGCGTAACGTTGTCGATCAGGCAACC
>JAZLGD010000205.1:0-17871 GCA_045616105.1 Oscillospiraceae bacterium
ATTTTTATTTGGTCGGAGTGACGGGATTCGAACCCACGAAGCGCCTGCGGCACTTCGTGCTTTATTATAAATCAATTCGCTCGCCGATGCGGGCATCGGCAACCGCTCTTTGTGATAGAGGCCGTGGGTTCTTGATAAAAAACAAAAAAGACTGTCAACTTAAAACAGTCAACAGTCTTGTCTGGTCGGAGTGACGGGATTCGAACCCACGACCTCTTGGTCCCGAACCAAGCGCGCTACCAGCTGCGCTACACCCCGAAACAGCTATATTATTATAATAAGGCGAGCAATGCTTGTCAAGCTAATTTTCACTTTTGTAATATGCCTGTCCCGAGTTGAATATAATTTATATAAGACTCAATCGGAGGTGTACAAATGAGTTACGCAAAGTTTATGATATCGTCTCTGATTTTTGTTGTTCTGACTGCGATAAAGCTGATGATGCCATCGCTTGCGGACGATATCTCGCATGAAATCAGAAGTGTCCTGATAACCGAGCAGGAACAGACGACCTCGGTTATGGAATTAGGTGAGTCGCTGACTGACGGCCGACTCTTCGAGACTTTTGGCAAAAACAATGACGCGAATGAAATGATACCGATAAATGAAATAATCAATTACGCAAATGTTCTTCCCGAGCCGGAGCAGGAGGAAAGCAATTCCGAAGCATCGCCCGAGCCGGAAACAAATCCCAAGGTGGAAGTATTTTTGAAATCTCAGGAGGCCTACTCCGAGTATTCTATCCCCGAAAATGTCAGCTATGAAATGCCCGAACTGCCTTTTGAATACATAAATCCCATTTCGGGAGCATCGTTTTCCGGCTTCGGCTACCGTGTACACCCGATACTGAACAATGTAAGATATCATTACGGCACTGATTTTGCCGCCAACTCAGGCGAAAGCATATGCGCTTTTGCGGACGGGACTGTACGAGCAATAGGCGAAGATGACGGCTATGGCAAATATATTATTATTGATCATGCAGACGGTTATTCCACGCTTTATGCTCATTGCAGCGGCCTTTGCGTATCCTCGGGAACAGTTTCAAAAGGCGATGTAATTGCCCTGGTGGGATCAAGCGGTGCGGCAACAGGTCCGCATCTGCATTTTGAACTCAAGCATGACGGAACATACCTTAACCCTGAGTTTTACTTATGAAACCGAAAATGAATGTCAGCGCAGGAGCAATACTGATGCTTTCTGCGCTTTATTTTTTTGGCGGACTCAAATCGGTCTGCGCAGTTATGCTCGCTGTACTTATCCACGAACTGGGACATGTTGCGGCGATAAAAATGTTCGGAGGTAAAATAAGAGCCGTACGCTTTGACGCAAGCGGACTGTGCATGAGCTATTGCGGCCTTGACAATGACGGAAAAGAACTTGTATCGCTTATCATGGGACCTGCGTTCGGGCTTTTGCTTTCTTATGCGGCATCTTACTGCGGAAAAATCACGGACAGTAGATTCCTTTTCGAAG
The DNA here is from genome assembly GCA_045616105.1 of Oscillospiraceae bacterium. Classification (GTDB taxonomy): domain Bacteria; phylum Bacillota; class Clostridia; order Oscillospirales; family Oscillospiraceae; genus F23-B02. The sequence continues at coordinate 1,477 of JAZLGD010000205.1, forward strand.
CATCAGGCGTAAGTCTTATATTTTCAATCTTCAACCTTATGCCTGCATTGCCCCTTGACGGAGGGCGAGCGTTGTACTGTGCCATTCCAAGCCGCATAAAAGCGGAGAAGGTTCTGGAAGTGAGCGGAATGTTTACGGGCTTATGTCTCGTGCTTGTAGGACTGTATTTTCTCGGCAACGAAAAGGGCGCGGCCTTTTTGTTTGCGGGTGTTTGGATATTGATTGCTCAGACGGGTATTGTAAAAAACCTTCGTATGTTGTAAAATATATTGATTATTTTTTGGGAGATATACCATGGATAAAAGATTGGAAAGAATATTGCCCAAGGTGCAGAAGCCCGCGCGCTACACCGGCGGTGAATATAACCAGATAATAAAGAACAAAGAAGATATTGATATCCGCGTCGCGTTCTGCTTTCCCGATACATACGAGATAGGTATGTCAAACCTCGGCATGGGCATCCTGTACTCAACGATGAACGAGCTGCCGTATGTGTGGTGCGAGCGCGTTTACGCGCCGTGGGGAGATATGTACGGCGAGATGAAAAAAGCCGGTATCCCGCTCTACGCAATGGAAAGCGGCGACCCCATATCCGAGCATGATGTAATAGCGTTCTCAATCGGCTATGAAATGGCCTACACGACTGTTCTTGATATGCTTGATATGGCGGGAATTCCGCTTAAGAGTGCCGACAGAGAAGACTTGCTGCCTCTGGTAATAGCAGGCGGCACCGCCATGCTGAATCCCGAACCCATTGCCGATTTCATGGACCTTATGCTGCTTGGCGAGGGCGAGGAGATGAACAACGAGCTGCTTGAGCTTTTGCATAATGCAAAGGCGAGCGGAATGTCCAAACGCGATTTCCTCCGCGAGGCATCCAAGATCGGCGGCGTTTATGTGCCGTCACTGTATACACCAAAGTACAATGAGGACGGAACACTCAGCGGCTTTGACATTGCTCCAGATGCCCCTGAAAAGGTAACAAAGCGCATAATAAGCGATATGAATGCCGTTCATTTTCCGCTTAAACCCATTGTGCCGTCGACGGAGGTTGTCCATGACAGAGTAAATCTGGAGGTTTTCCGCGGCTGTATCCGCGGCTGCCGTTTCTGTCAGGCAGGCCATACTTACAGACCCATACGCGCAAAGGCTCCTGAGCTTCTTATCGAGCAGGGTAAGGCACTTCTTAAAAATACCGGATGTCAGGACATAACCCTGCTGTCGCTCAGTACCAGCGACTACCGCAATCTTACAACTCTTTGCGACGGACTTCTTGATTTCTGTGAGCCGAGAAGTATAGGCATATCCCTTCCGTCATTGAGAGCGGATAACTTCTCTATCGAGATTATGCACCGTATACAGAAAACCCGCAAAAGCGGTTTGACCTTTGCCCCCGAGGCAGGAAGTCAGCGACTGCGCGACGCTATAAACAAGAATGTAACCGAAGAAGACCTTCTGAATACATGCAAGCTTGCATTTGAGGGAGGCTGGAATAATGTCAAGCTGTACTTCATGCTGGGTCTCCCAACTGAAACCGACGAAGATATTCTCGGCATTGCAGAGCTTGCAAATCAGGTTCTCCATACATGGCGCCTTTACGCAAAGAATAAGAACAGGGGAGTGCGCATAACAGTTTCAACCTCCTGCTTTGTTCCGAAGCCCCACAGCCCCTTCCAGTGGGAAGCGCAGAATACCATGGATGAGTATATCCGCAAGGTAAACCTTCTGCGAGAGAATATAAAGGCAAAGAACGTTGTATATAACTGGCACGATCCTCAGACAAGCTATATCGAAGCATGCCTTTCACGAGGCGACAGACGAATTGGCGCTGTCCTCGAAGAGGTCTGGCGCAACGGCGGCAGACTCGAAGCGTGGAGCGATTACTTCGATTTTGACCGCTGGATGAACGCTTTTTCCACCTGCAGTTTAGATCCGAGCTTCTATGCACACCGCGAACGCGGAGAAAACGAAGTTCTGCCGTGGGATCTTGTCGATGTCGGCGTCAGAAAGTCCCACCTCTGGCACGAGAAGGAACAATGCTATAAATCAGAGCTTTCTCCCGATTGCCGTAAGCAGTGCTCGGGATGCGGAGCTGCAAAGCTTCTGAAGGGAGGTCGCTGCGATGGATAAATTAAGACTCAGATTTGCAAAAACAGGACGTGCGGTCTATATTTCCCATCTTGACCTTATGCGTACTCTTACAAGAGCGTTTCTTCGTGCGGAATGCCGCCTTAAATACTCCGAAGGCTTTAACCCCCATCCTCAGATTTCCATAGCTCTGCCGCTTTCAGTCGGCATGCAGAGTGTTTGCGAGCTTATGGACTTTAAGCTTATTGAGGACAAAACACCCGATGAAATCCTCACTGCGCTCAATGCGCAGCTTCCTGAGGGACTTGAAGCTCTCGAGGTCTACGAGCCTGAGCGCAAGGTTAAAGAACTCAAATGGCTCAGCATTGAAGGCATATTCGAATATGATGAGCGCAGCGCCGAGGATATGCTGCTTGAACTGCGTGATTTCTTTGCTCAGGAAAGCATAGTTATCAGCAAGAAAACCAAGCGCGGTGTCGCAGACAGCGATATTAAGCCGGCAATAAAAGAACTCAATTTCTCAGTCTGTGACAACGAAGTTCATTTGTCGGGCATTATATCCGCTCAGGAGCCGACGCTGAACCCCGAGCTTCTTGCGGAAGCCCTCCGACAGAAGAAAGAGGAAATAGCCCCTGATTTCGCGAAATTCAAAAGAATTGAGACATTTGCTGAAAATATGAGCATTTTCAGGTAAAAAATGCTTGCATTATCAAAGCTTATGTGGTATTATATCAAAGCTTATGCGGCTTTGCCGCAGGCTATTAAGCGGTCCGCTGCCGAGACCTGATGCGTCCTCCGGCAAGAACGCCTGAAGTAAAGGAAGGATTAGATTATGGATCTGGTCAAAATTCTCAGCGAACAGTACATGAAGCCCGAACTGCCCGAACTCAACGTCGGCGATACCGTACGTATCACCGTCCGTGTTAAGGAAGGCAGCCGCGAGCGCACCCAGGCTTTCGAAGGCACCATCATTGCCAAGAAGCACGGTGGCATCAACGAGACCATCACCGTCCGTCGTATCTCTTACGGCGTAGGCTGCGAGAAGGTCTTCCCCGTACACTCTCCCTCTATCGTTTCTGTTGAAACCGTTCGTAGAGGTAAGGTACGTCGTGCAAAGCTTTACTACCTGCGTGATCGCGTTGGTAAGGCAGCAAAGGTTAAAGAGCGTCTGTAAGCTCAAACCTGAATCAATTTATCAAAAAAAGAGGCCACTGGCCTCTTTTTTTGTTGCCTTATTATACTGTTTTCGTGTATAATAATATGATAAATAATCCAAAGAGGTAGATGGCATGGATTTAAGTAAGCTCAAAATAAAAGTTAATGCTGCGCCTGCTGCAGAAGAAAAAAACACTAAAACGGAAATTTACGAGTGGATTCAGTGCGTAATTGCCGCACTTGTTGTCTGTGTTCTCGTTTTCGTATTTATAGTGCGCCTTGTTGATGTTGTGGGAAGCTCTATGTATCCCACCCTTGAAAACGGCGACAAAATGGTCGTATCGGGACTGTTTTATACACCGAAGCAGGGCGATATAGTTGTTTTCCGCAAGGACGAGTACAAGCCGGAAGCTCTGGTAAAGCGCGTAATTGCAACCGAGGGTCAGACTGTTGAGATTAATTTCAACAAGGGAATTGTCTATGTTGACGGCGTTGCGCTGGACGAGCCATATACAGCTGCACCCACATATAATCAGCTTGACTTCAAGGGCACGCAGGTAGTACCCGAGGGCTGCGTTTTTGTCATGGGTGATAACCGCAATGACTCAACCGACAGCCGCGACGAACGCATCGGCATGGTCGATACAGACCTTATCATAGGAAAGGTTTATTTAACCGTCTTCCCGATAAACCATATCGGAAGCCCGTACGGTGACTCAGATGAGCGAAAATAATTTTGAAAAAATGAATATTCAGTGGTTTCCCGGACACATGACCAAGGCACAGCGCATGATTGAGGATAACATCAAGCTGGTTGACGCTGTATGCGAAATCCTTGATGCACGCATCCCCAATTCAAGCCGAAATCCGGATATTGACCGCCTTGCCGCAGGAAAGCCCAGACTCATCATATTAAATCGCACTGATCTTGCTGATCCCAAGATAACAGCGGAATGGAGACGGTATTTCGAGGCTCAGGGCATTAAAATTCTTGAGACCGATGCAAAGTCGGGCAAGGGCGTTAACCGCTTTACACAGTCCGTCCGCGAGGTGCTTAAGGAAAAGATCGCCGAGTACGAGGCAAAAGGTCAGGGGACAAGGCCCTTGCGTGTTATGATTCTCGGTATACCTAATGTCGGTAAGAGCACATTTATCAACAAGGTTGCAAAGCGAAAAGCCGCAATTGCAGGTGATAAGCCCGGCGTTACCCGCGGAAAGCAGTGGATAAGCATTGATCAGGGACTGGACCTTCTGGATACCCCGGGCATACTCTGGCCGAAGTTTGATTCTCAGGAAGTCGGCGAAATGCTTGCGATTACAAATGCGATAAAGGCCGATGTGCTGGATAAAGAAACTCTCGGCGCAAACTTTATGCTCCGCCTTTGCAGATACTATCCCGAAGCAGTCAAAGAGCGCTATAAATTTGAGCCCGACCTTGAGCTGAATGGCTTTGAGCTTCTTGAGCAGGCGGCTAAAAAGCGCGGCTTTTTAGTTTCAAAGGGCGAATATGATATAGAACGCATGGCGAATACTCTGCTCAGCGAATACCACGACGGTAAGCTTGGCAGAATCAGCTTGGAGAAACCCTGATGAGCGACTTGTGGGAGCTTGAAAACGAAATATATGACTCAGATATTGAACGGATATGCGGCGTTGATGAAGCCGGCAGAGGCCCTTTGGCAGGCCCTGTATGCGCAGCGGCGGTAATTCTGCCGCGTGGTTTTGTAATCGAAGGTCTTAATGACTCAAAAAAGCTGAGCGAGAAAAAACGTGACGCACTTTTTGATGTAATAAAGGAATCGGCTATCAGCTACGGTATAGCTTTTGCCACAGTTGAGGAGATTGAAGAGTTTAATATTCTCTCCGCAACAATGCTGGCAATGAACAGAGCCATCGCACAGCTTGATCCGAAGCCACAGCTTGCCCTTATTGACGGTAACCGTAATAAGGAAATCGAGATAAACAGTCAATGTGTCGTCAAGGGTGACTCGCGCTGCGCCGATATTGCGGCAGCATCCATTCTCGCAAAGGTTACGCGAGACCGTTATATGCTTGAAATGGCGGAAAAATATCCGCAGTACCATTTTGAAAAGCACAAAGGCTACGGAACAAAGCTGCATTATGAGGCTCTGCGTGAGCACGGCCCAAGCGAAATACATCGTATGAGCTTTTTGAGGAAGATTCATTGATGGGTGCGAGAGAAAAAGGAAATTGGGGCGAAGATAAGGCCGCATCTTATCTCAAACGCCGTGGCTATAAAATTATTGGCCGCAACTGCCGTTACCGTCAGGGCGAAATTGATATTGTCGCCGAAAAAAGGGACATCATAGCTTTTGTTGAGGTCAAGACACGCAAGAACGCATCTTATGCGGAGGCGAGAGAATTCGTCACAAATGCAAAGCAGCAGCGCGTAATTGCTGCCGCTCAGCTATGGATGCAGCAGCATGACTGTGAAAAGCAGCCGCGTTTTGATGTTATCGAAGTTTATGCAGATGATGGCGAAAAGCGCCTGAATATAAAAATCAACCATTTGGAAAATGCTTTTTAAGGATGATGAATATGAAGTATTACAGTACAAGAAATTCAGAGTATAAAGTCAGCGCGGCAGAAGCCATATCACGCGGCCTTGCGCCCGACGGCGGGCTTTTTGTGCCCAGCACAATTCCCCAGATGACCTCTAACGAGATAAAGCAGATGTGCCTGCTCAATTACCGCGAGCGAGCAGCACTTATTATCTCGAAATACATGGAGGAGTTCTCGGAGGATGAGATAAACGGCTTTGTCAAAAAGGCCTACGGCGATAACTTTGACTGCCGCGAAATCGCACCTTTAAAGATAATCGATGATAAAACCGCAGTGCTCGAGCTGTGGCACGGTCCAACCTGCGCATTTAAGGATATGGCACTGCAGATTCTTCCGCACCTTCTTACTGCCTCACTCAAAAAATGCGGTGAGGAAAGGGAAGTGTGCATACTCGTCGCAACCAGCGGCGATACAGGAAAGGCAGCTCTTGAGGGCTTTGCTGATGTTGAGGGAACTAAGATTCACGTTTTCTATCCCCATAACGGCGTTTCCGATGTTCAGGAGCTCCAGATGACGACCCAGAAGGGCGAAAATGTCGGCGTAAGCGCAGTATACGGCAATTTTGATGATGCCCAGACCGGCGTGAAGAAAATCTTCGGCGATAAGGAATTTGCCGAAGAGCTTTCAAAGCGCGGTTATTTCCTGTCATCTGCAAACTCAATTAACTGGGGCAGACTTCTTCCGCAGATAGTCTATTATTTCTCCGCTTACTGCGACTATGTAAACAGCGGAAAGGTATATTACGGCGAAACAGTGGACTTCGCCGTTCCTACGGGTAACTTCGGTGATATTCTTGCGTGCTGGTATGCAAAGAAGATGGGCCTGCCTGTCGGTAAGCTTATCTGTGCATCAAACGAGAATAACGTACTGACCGATTTCTTCAAAACCGGTATTTACGACCGTAACCGTACTTTCCACAACACAATCTCTCCGTCTATGGATATTCTCGTTTCCAGCAACCTTGAAAGACTTCTGTATTCCGTAACCGGAAATGACAAGCAGGTTGCAGAATACATGAATGAGCTGAACGAAAAGGGAAGCTATACAGTTGACGATATCGTAAGATTCTCTCTTGCGACGAATTTTGAAAGCGGTTACTGCTCCGACGATGATACCAGAAAAACAATCGCAGAGATGTATTCTGAGCATGATTATCTCATGGATACCCATACCGCAGTTGCTTATAAGGTTATGTCCGATGTGAGAGCGATGCGAATGAGCAATACTCCTACAGTGGTTGTATCAACCGCCAGCCCCTTCAAATTCTGTGACAGCGTGCTTTCAGCTCTCGGCGAAGACAGTAATGCGAAGGGCGTTGAGCTTATCGAACGCCTTGCTGAAAAGACCGGCATTGATGCGCCCAAGCCTCTTGCCTGCCTTGATAAGCGCGAACGCAGATTCAATGTCAGCGTTGAAAAGGAAGCAATGAAAGACGCTGTATCCGAATTCCTCAAATAAAAATTGCATACCGAAAATCGGTATGCAATAATCCCTGTGATCAGTCGCAGCAGCCGCGGGGACAGAAAGTGGAGCAATAGGTTTCGCCCTTGGTGCTTGCTCTTTCGTTCTGAACCTTAATACGGGATGCGGAACACTTGTTGTCAATGGTGTTGTATTTGCAGTTTGCAACATCGCAGCCAACGCCGGTGATTTCGTCAAAATTGATTTTCTTGTCGCTCATAATATACCTCCCGAAAAATTGTTGCCTTCCGGCAGATATATTATCTGTGACTTCAAAGAATTTATACGGTGAACTTATGTCTTTATATGTAATCGGTGACCTGCATCTTTCTCTGGGCTGTGAAAAGCCGATGGATGTATTCGGAGGAAGATGGAGAAACTATGTCGAAAAAATAATAGAGGGGTTTTCTGAGATTAATGCTGAGGATACGGTGGTTATCTGCGGCGATATTACATGGGGAATGACCATGGACGAAGCTCTCGAGGACTTCCTTTTCATCGAGCGTCTTCCGGGCAAAAAAATCATTTTAAAGGGCAACCACGATTATTGGTGGACAACTGCCTCGAAAGCAAAAAGGTTTTTTGCAGAGCACGATATTACCACTATTGATATTCTTAACAATAACTGCTTTTTCTATGACGATATAGCCATATGCGGAACGCGCGGCTGGTTCTATGAGGAAAGCAAGGGCGATGAGCACGATAAAAAGATTATGAATCGCGAGTGTATGCGCCTTGAAACATCGCTGAAAGCAGCGGGGGATAAGGAAAAATATGTATTTATGCACTATCCTCCCAAGTTCTCAAATTATGAGTGTCCCGAGCTTCTTGAGCTTCTGAAAAAGTATGATGTTAAGTGCTGTTGCTACGGCCATATTCACTCCGCAGGATGCGCACTTGCCTTTAACGGAATGCTCAATGGCACCGAACATATGCTTGTTTCGGCTGATTTTATTCAATTTAAGCCGAAAAAGCTTATTTAAATATACTTATTTAGTAAAAATCATTGATTTTAACAGTACAATCTGTTATTATGCTATGGTGTTTGAATGAACATTTTTAGGAGGAAGTCAACAAATGATTGTCAAGAACATTGAAAAGAAAGAAGACAATAAGTACGCAAGCTTTCAGGTAGAGGTCGACGCAAACGAGTTCGAAGCTGCCGTTGATCAGGCTTATAAGAGAAATAAGAAAGATATTGCAATCACCGGATTCAGAAAGGGCAAAGCACCCCGCGCTGTTATTGAAGGTATGTACGGCGCAGATGTTTTCTATAAGGAAGCAATGGATGAGATCGCTCCCGAGGCGTTCGAGTTCGGTTATAATAACTGCGGTCTGAAGATTATCGGCAGACCCTCCGTTTCCGACATCAATATCAGCGATGAGAAGGTTCTCACCTATACCTTCGCTGTTGAGCTTTATCCCGAGGTAACCCTCGGCCAGTACAAGAACCTGTCCGCACCTAAGGCAGCAGCAACTCTCGCAGAATCTGCAGTTCAGGACGAAATCAACGCAGTTCTTAAGCAGAATGCACGCATGGTTGATGTTGATGACCGTGAGGCTCAGATGGGCGATACCGCAAACATTGACTTTGAAGGCTTCCTCGACGGCGTTGCATTCGAAGGCGGCAAGGGCGAGAACTTCAATCTCGAGCTCGGCTCCGGCACTTTTGTTCCCGGATTTGAGGATCAGGTTGTCGGCATGAAGCTTGACGAGGAGAAGGAAATCAATATCACCTTCCCCGAAAACTACACCGAAGAGCTCGCAGGTAAGGACGTTGTCTTTAAGGTAAAGCTGAACGCAATCACCGTTGCAGAGCTTCCCGAGCTTGATGATGAGCTCGTTCAGGATATCTCCGAGTTTGAGACCGTTGAAGAGTTTACCGCAGACATCAAGGCAGGTCTTGAAAAGACTGCTGACAACAAGGTTGAAGGCGATTACCGCACCGCAATCATCACTCAGGCTTGCGACAACATGACCTGCGATATTCCCGATACCATGGTTGACATGAAGATCGAAGAGTTCATCCGCAACTACGCAGCAAACCTCGGCCTGACCGGTGACGACATGAGCCTCGACGATATCAAGAAGCTCCTCGGCATTGACGACGCAGCAATTGATAACTCCATCCGTCCCTCCGCACTGTTCCAGGTAAAGCAGGACCTCCTCCTCAACGCAATCATCGAAGAAGAGAAGCTTGAAGTAAGCGACGAAGAACTCAATGAGTACATCGAAAAGGTTGCAGCCGATGTAAACTCCAAGGCTGACGAGCTCCGCGCATACTTCGGCGAAGCATTCATCAGAAACGAGTACCTCATGCAGAAGGCAACTGACGCAATCTTCGATACTGCAACCGTTTCCGAAGAGACTGAAGAGAAGGCTGAATAATATAAGCATTATTAGGATATGATCTCCTGGATAAGCCCGATTAACCGAAAGGAGACTTAAAATGAGTTTAGTACCCTATGTTGTAGAGCAGACCAGCCGCGGCGAGCGCTCATACGACATCTTTTCCAGACTTTTAAATGATCGCATCATCATGCTCAGCGAAGAGGTAAATGATGCAACTGCAAGCTTAATCGTAGCCCAGCTTCTTTATCTTGAAGCTCAGGACCCCGATAAGGACATACAGTTTTATATAAACAGCCCCGGCGGCAGCGTTACCGCAGGTATGGCTATTTATGACACCATGCAGTATATAAAGCCCGATGTTTCAACAATCTGCATAGGTCTGGCGGCATCTATGGGCGCATTTCTGCTGTCAAGCGGCGCCAAGGGCAAGCGTCTTGCTCTGCCCAATTCCGAGATAATGATTCACCAGCCCTCCGGCGGAAGCCAGGGTCAGTGCACCGATATCCAGATACAGGCCGAACAGATTCTGAAGATTAAGCGTAACCTTAACCGCATCCTTGCCGAAAACACCGGTAAGAGTGTTGAAACCATCGAACTTGACTGTGAGCGCGACCACTTCATGTCCGCTCAGGAAGCGATGGAATACGGCTTAATAGACAAAGTTATTACCAAGCGCTGACTTTTGGGGGGAACTGAAAGTTCCCCCTTATTTCTAATTGAGGTAAATTATAAACATGGCAAGAACAGATGACAGAAAAAGTATAAGATGCTCATTCTGCGGTAAAACTCAGAATGAAGTCGGCAGGCTCATTGCCGGAAACGGTGCTTATATATGCGATGACTGCGTACGGCTCTGCGTCAACATAGTTGAAGAAGAGAGTGCACACACCATAAAAGCTCCGGGCGGAAAGCGCATGGCCTTTGACGAGCTGCCGAAACCGGCTGAGATAAAGCAGAAGCTTGACCAGTATATTGTCGGTCAGGAAAGAGCGAAAGTAGTTTTATCCGTCGCAGTTTATAATCACTATAAGAGAATTCTTCACGGCACAGATAACGATGTTGAGCTCCAGAAGAGCAACATCCTGCTTATCGGTCCCACAGGCAGCGGCAAAACCCTTTTTGCCCAGTCTCTTGCGAAGATGCTTAATGTACCCTTCGCAATTGCCGATGCAACAACTCTTACCGAAGCCGGCTACGTCGGTGAAGACGTCGAAAACATTCTGCTCAGACTTCTTCAGGCTGCTGACTTTGATGTCGAACGCGCCGAGAAGGGAATCATTTATATAGACGAAATAGATAAGATTGCCCGCAAGAGCGAGAACACATCCATAACCCGTGATGTTTCGGGCGAAGGTGTTCAGCAGGCAATGCTCAAGCTCCTTGAGGGCACAGTGGCAAACGTACCGCCCCAAGGCGGCAGAAAGCATCCCCATCAGGAGTTTATCAAGGTCGATACGACAAACATCCTCTTCATCTGCGGCGGCGCATTCGATGGTCTTGATAAGATTATCGAAAAGCGTACAGATAAAAAGAGCATGGGCTTCGGTGCAGAGATTAAATCAACCGTTGAAAAGGATGTCGGCGAAACTCTTGCTCAGGTCCAGCAGCATGATCTGCTTAAGTTCGGCATAATCCCGGAGCTTGTCGGCAGACTCCCCGTCATCGCACCGCTCACTTCGCTTAAGCGCGAAGATCTTGTTAGAATACTCACCGAGCCCCGCAATGCCATGACCAAGCAGTACAAGGCTCTTATGGCATATGATAATGTTGAGCTTGAGTATGAGCAGGAGGCTTTGGAGGCGATTGCCGACAAGGCGATTGAAATGAAAATCGGAGCAAGAGGCTTAAGAAGCGTCATGGAAGGCATAATGACAGATACTATGTATAATATTCCTTCCGATTACCACGCAAGCAAGGTAATCATTACCGCTGATTGCGTGAAGAACAATACCAGCCCCGAAGTTATACGTGATAAGTGAAATTACTGAGATGCAAGACGGGGCATTTGTCCCGTCTTGCGCTTATTTCCCTCAAAAAGGAGGCAAAAAATGAACAATTCAGTCGAAAATACATCCCGCATACTGCCTGTGCTGCCGTTGCGCGGTTTGAATATATTCCCGGGAATGCTCTTGAATTTTGATGTTGAGCGTTCCATATCTCTCGCTGCGCTCAACTACGCAATGAACGCAGACCAGATAATTTTCCTCACCACTCAGAAGGATATTTCCACCGATATCCCCATGAATGATGACCTTTATACAGTCGGTATGGTCTGCCGTATCCGCCAGATGGTGCGCCAGCCGGGCGGAAAGCTCTGCAAGGTCATGGTTGAAGCGCTTTACCGAGGAAAAATTATATCTCTCAAGACTGATGCACCCAACTTTTATGGCAAGATTGAAAGACTTCCCGATAAGTCCGAGCGTGTTGACAGAGACAAGGGCGAAGCTCTTATCCGTACCGTTATAGGTCTTTTTGATGAGTATGTTCAGCTTGTCGGAAATATTGCACCCGAGGTGCTTTTAAATGTCATAGTCAGCGATGATGCGGCCTATGTCAGCAACTATGTTGCACATAATGTTCGCTTCGATTACAGGGAGAAGCAGAAGCTTTTAGAGGAACTCAAACCCTATAAGCGACTGGAAAAGCTTGTTGATATGCTGAATCATGAGCTCAATGTTCTTACTCTTGAGCAGGAGCTTAACGATGCCACAAACGAAGCAATTAATCAGAACCAGCGTGAGTATTATCTCCGCGAGGAAATGAAGGTTATCCAGCAGGAGCTGGGCGAAGCAGGCGACACCGTTGACGATTTTGCCGAATACAGAGAAAAGATCCGCGCGCTTAAGCTTGATGAGGAAATCGAAGCCAAGCTGCTTAAAGAGGTTTCTCATCTTGCAAAACAGCCTTTCGGCTCTACTGAAGCTACTGTAATACGCAATTATCTCGACACCTGCCTCGAACTTCCGTGGAACGAAAGAACGGAAGAAACCATAGACATTGATAAAGCAAGAAAAATGCTTGATGAAGACCATTTCGGTCTGGAAAAGGTCAAGGAACGCATTATTGAGTATCTTGCAGTCAGAAAGCTCGTTTCCAAGACAAACAGCAATCTGATATGTCTTGTAGGCCCTCCGGGAACAGGTAAGACAAGTATTGCAATGAGCATTGCCCGCGCAACAAACCGTAAGCTTGTTCGCATTTCTCTCGGCGGTGTTCACGATGAAGCAGAAATCCGAGGCCATCGCAAAACTTATGTTGGTGCAATGCCCGGCAGAATTATAAACGGACTGAAGATTGCAAAGAGCTCAAATCCTCTTATGGTTCTTGACGAGATCGACAAGCTCGGCTCTGATTACAGGGGAGACCCCTCCGCAGCTCTTCTTGAAGCGCTCGACCCCGAGCAGAATGCAACTTTCCGTGATAACTTCCTCGAAATTCCTTACGACCTGTCTGACGTTTTCTTCATAACCACGGCTAATACAACCGAAACCATTCCGAGAGCACTTCTCGACAGAATGGAAGTAATCGAGCTGACAAGCTATACTGATGAAGAGAAGCTAAGCATTGCAAAGAATTATCTGCTGCCCAAACAGCGCAAGAAGCACGGCTTGAAAGCATCACAGCTCAAGGTGAGCGACGACGCAATTCGCGAGATAATAAGCCTTTATACCCGCGAATCCGGTGTGCGTGTGCTTGAAAGACAGATAGCTGCGGTTTGCCGCAAAACAGCGGTAAATCTTTCCGACAGCGGCAAAAAGTCCGTAAGCCTTCGTTCAGGCTCGTTAAAGCCTTACCTCGGCGCACCCAAGTTCAAGCCCGAACATTACCGCACTGCCGATGAAGTAGGTCTTGTACGCGGTCTTGCGTGGACATCAGTCGGAGGCGAGGTGCTTGATGTTGAGGTCGCAATCGTACCCGGCAACGGTAAGATTGAGCTCACAGGTAATCTTGGCGATGTGATGAAAGAATCCTGCCGTGCGGCGATTACCTATATCAGAAGCCGCGCAGCAACTCTCGGAATTGATCCCGAATTCTATAAAAACAGCGATATCCATGTTCATTTCCCCGAGGCGGCAGTTCCCAAGGACGGCCCCTCCGCAGGTATTACCATCTGCACTGCCATAGTATCCGCTCTTACGGGAATGCCCGTAAGACGAGATATTGCGATGACCGGCGAAATCAGCCTTCGCGGCAGAGTAATGGCAATAGGCGGTCTTAAGGAAAAGACAATGGCTGCACTTCGCAATGGCGTTAATACAGTTATTATTCCTGCAGACAATGAATCCGACCTTGATGAGATCGACCAGCGTGTCCGCGCAGCACTCAATTTTGTGCTGGCAGACAGTGCCGATAAGGTACTTGAAATTGCGCTTATTAAGGGAGATACCTCAAACAATAAAGAAGTAATCATCCCTCAGAATGGTGATGGACATCACACGGGAATAAGACAGTAAGGTGACTTATGCAAGCATTGAATGTAAATAAGGCGGAGTTTATAAAGTCTGCGGCAAGCCCCAAGGACTTTATACGCTCCGAGCTTCCCAACATAGTGTTTTCCGGCAAATCAAACGTGGGCAAATCCTCGGTTATCAACAGACTTCTAAACCGTAAAAACTTTGCCCGCGTCGGCCAGTCGCCCGGAAAAACAATACATGTCAATTATTTTCTGATTGATAAAAAGGCATATTTCGTCGACCTTCCCGGTTACGGGTATGCGAAGGTTTCACAGTCCGAGCGTGACAGATGGGGCAGACTCATGGAGAACTATTTTGCCGAGCCGGATATGATAAACCTTGGCATTATGATAGTTGATTCACGCCATAAGCCTACAAAGGACGATGTTACCATGGCTCAGTGGTTTAAGGGCACTGCGTGCCCGCTGGTTGTGGTTGCAAACAAGTGCGATAAGCTGAAAAAGAGCGAAATCGAGCCTAATATGGAGCTCATCCGCGAAACTTTAGAGCTTCCCGAAGATGTTATGCTCATTCCGTTTTCCGCAGAAAAGGGCAACGGAAAAGAACAGCTTATGGCCGAAATACTTAAGTATGTGATATGAACTTTTCTGATGTAATGAAAGGGCTTGACTGGAGCGTTCCTCTGGAAATGCTCATGTCTGTAATTCCTGCGCTTATATGTATAACTCTCCACGAGCTGAGCCATGGCTATGTTGCATATAAGCTGGGGGATAACACCGCAAAGGATGCGGGGCGACTAACGCTCAACCCGATAAAGCACATAGACCTCTTCGGCCTGATAATGATGATTGCGTTTAAGTTCGGCTGGGCAAAGCCCGTACCCGTCAATATGCGCAATTTTGAAAACCCGAAGCGAGGTATGGCTGTAACAGCAATTGCGGGCCCTGTTTCTAATTTAATTATCAGCTGTGTTTTTCTGTTCCTTTTCGGAATTTGCTATGCGCCTTTGTATTTGAAAGGGACAGGTTTTGCAAATTCTCTTCTGCAGATGATTTACACCACGGCGTATCTTTCTCTTGCTCTTGCGATTTTCAACATAATTCCCATACCGCCGCTTGACGGTTCAAAAGTTCTGTTTTCGCTCATGAGCAGTGAAAACTATTATAAGCTGATGCGCTATGAGAAATACGGCATGATAATTCTGCTTGCGCTTGTAGCGACTGATATACTCGGAAACCCTCTGCAAAGCGTAACGGGCTTTTTGTTTGATAAATTATTTATATTTGCCGAATGGGGCTTCAGGCTCATGTCGGCGCTGGTTTAACTATGGAAAATCCAACTTTTTACCTTGAAGGCATAGTAAAAGAAAAAGATGAGTCTCAGGACTTTCAGGGGCCTCTTAGCCTTATACTTATGCTTCTTTCAAAAAATAAAATAGAGATTCGTGATATTAAGATTGCTGATATCCTCGACCAATACCTTGCGTATCTGGAAGAGATGGAGCGCATGGACCTTGAAATTGCAAGCGAATTTGTGCAGATGGCATCACACCTGCTGTACATAAAGACCAAGACACTTCTTGCAGGCGATGAAGAGGTCAGCGAACTCGAAGAACTCATGACTTCACTTGAACAGCTGAAGTGCCGCGATATCTATACCGCAGTCCAGAAGGTAATTCCCGAGCTGAAAAGAGCATCGGAAACAGGTCTGCTTTACTATGCGAAGCTTCCTGAGCCTTTGCCTAAGACTACAAAAGAGTATGAATACCGCCATGACCCTGCAGACCTTTTCAAGGCACTCTACGCAGTTGCGACCCGCGGCGGAAAGCCTGCGGAGCCCGAATTTGCCCGCCAGATTGCACCGTCAAGAATTGTTTATGAGGTCAGAACGAAGAGCCGCGAGCTTATAACGCGGCTCCAGAGCGGGTCAACGAGCCTTGAAAAGCTTTATTCCGAGTGCGGAAGCCGTTCGGAAATTGTCGCAACATTTATCTCAATTCTTGAGCTTTGCAGCATGGGCAGCATTGTGCTCGAAGGTGACGGAGAAGACGGTGATTATACCGTAAACTTCGTCGGCGGCAACGTTGACGAGATACTTGAAAAGATTGTGGAGTAATAATTATGGATATGACCGAATTAAAATCAGCTGTTGAGGCTATACTTTTTGCAGCGGGCGAACCCGTACCTGCAGCTCGCATATCCCTCATTCTCGGAGTTGACGAGGATGAAGTGTATGCTGCGGCAAAATCTCTTGCCGACGAGTATAGCTTTAATCAGCGTGGAATAAGACTTTTAAAACTTGGCGACAAGCTTCAGCTTTGTTCTTCGGCAGAACATGCTAT
>JAZLGD010000206.1:0-4473 GCA_045616105.1 Oscillospiraceae bacterium
ATGAGATTACGGTTTTTGATACAAAGTACGGAAAAATGGGCGCAATGATCTGCTTCGATATCCGTTTCCCCGAGCTTTGCCGTGCCATGGCGAAAAGGGGAGCGCAGATAGTGTTCTGTCCGGCGCAGTTTAATATGACAACAGGGCCGAAGCATTGGGAGCTGAGTGTCCGCGCACGCGCCATGGATAACGAAGTGTACTTCGTTGGCGCTTCCGCTGCGAGATATGAAGGCTTTTCCTATGAATGCTGGGGCCATTCCACCGTGGCAAGTCCCTTCGGTATGGTCATCGCCTCCTGCGACGAGAAAGAGCAGATACTCTATTGCGATATTGACCTTGACGAGGTTGAATCCACCCGTAAGCAGCTTCCAACATTCCTGAATCTGCGCGAAGAGCTGTATTCCGTTGCAAACTAATCAAAACTTATAAAAAAACTCAGCATCTTTTGTTAATGTTGATAAATTTGAAAAAAAGGCTTGCCAAATAGATGGCAAGCCTTTATAATTCATGAGGATAGATTTTTAACGGCGGTACAGAGAGACCGACAAAATCGCAAATATAGTGTCAGTGCGTGCACATGTGCACCAAAATGTTGCGTATCTTGTCGGAAACGACAGGATATTTTTTTGTGTTCGGAGGTGTCGTGTTGAAGCTGAAAGCAAAGCTCATGGACGAGGCGTCAATGGGACGCGCGCTGATGCGAATCTCCCATGAGATAACCGAAAAAAACATGGGTGTAGACAATGTGGTCATAATCGGCATAAAACGCCGCGGCGAACCGATAGCAAAGAGCATACGCGACAATATCAAAAAGATTGAAAGCGATGATATACCCTGCGGAAGCGTTGATATCAGCTTCTACCGCGACGATTTAAGCCACGTCAGCGATACGCCCGTAACGCACGAGACAAGTCTGGGCGTTGATGTTAACGATAAGGATGTCGTTCTCGTCGACGATGTGCTGTATACCGGCAGAACAGCCAGAGCAGCTATAGAAGCGGTCTTTTCCCACGGCAGACCGAGAACAATACAGTTCGCCGTGCTGGTCGACAGAGGCCACAGAGAGCTTCCCATAAGGGCGGATTTCGTCGGCAAAAATGTTCCGACTTCAAGAAGCGAGCTTATTGAAGTGCGGCTTCCGGAGTTCGACGGCGAAACCGGAGTTTATTTAATGGCGCAAAATTAAATTTATATAGAGAAACTGAAAGGATAGAGTTATGAACCTTACTTACAACATCAGTGACAGACCTAAGTTTGGCCAGGTAATACTGTTCGCACTGCAGCAGCTTCTGGCAATCATGGCAGCAACCATCGCAGTTCCCGCAATTGTCGGCAACGGCATGTCCCAGACTGCAGCTCTCTTCGGCGCAGGTGTTGGCACCATCGTTTACCTGCTGTTCACCAAGTTCAAGAGCCCCGTATTCCTCGGTTCTTCCTTCGCATTCCTCGGCTCCATGGCAACTGCATTTGCAGGCGCTGTAAGCCTTCAGGCAGGATATGCAGGCCTCGTTCTCGGCGCACTTTTCGCAGGTCTTGTATATGTAGTTATCGCAATCGTTGTTAAGGTATCCGGCGTTAAATGGATCGACAAGATCATGCCCGCAGTTGTTATCGGACCCACCGTTGCTATCATCGGTCTTTCCCTTGCAGGCAACGCAATCGGCGACCTGACCGGCGCATCCGCAGCAACCGCATCCCCCTATGTCTGCATCATCTGCGGTCTCGTAACTCTGGCAGTTACCATGATCTGCTCTGTATACGGCAAGAAGATGCTCAAGATGATTCCCTTTATCATGGGCATACTCGCAGGCTACGCAGTAGCAACCGTATTCACCCTCATCGGCAACAGCACCGGCAATGAAGCACTTCAGGTAATCAACTTCGGCCTCTTCCAGAGCATCACATGGGTTCCCGACTTCACCTTCCTTAAGGCAGCAAAGGGCTTCTCCGAAATGGACGGCTCCTACATCGCAACTGTTGCTGTTGCATATGTTCCCGTTGCATTCGTTGTATTCGCAGAGCATATCGCAGACCACAAGAACCTTTCTTCCATCATCGGCATCGACCTCCTCAAGGAGCCCGGCCTGCACCGCACCCTTCTCGGTGACGGCATCGGTTCCGTAGCAGGCTCCATCTTCGGCGGCTGCCCCAACACAACTTACGGCGAATCCATCGGCTGTGTTGCAATTTCCGGCAATGCTTCCGTTGTCACCATTCTCGCAACCGCAATCCTCGCAATCGTAATTTCCTTCTTCGGACCTTTTGCAACCTTCCTCGCAACCATTCCTTCCTGCGTAATGGGCGGCGTTTGCGTAGCACTCTACGGCTTCATCGCTGTTTCCGGTCTTAAGATGATTCAGGACGTTGACCTCAACGAGAACCGCAACCTCTTCGTCGTTTCCGTAATCCTCATCGCAGGCGTCGGCGGCATGAGCGTTTCCTTCGGCAAGGTCACCATTACTGAGGTTGCATGCGCACTCATCCTCGGCATCCTCACCAACCTCATGTTCAACAACAAGAAGGCAAAGTAAGTTAATACATATTAAAAAGCCAGTGGTTAATCCACTGGCTTTTTTTGTTGACATTCTATGCCCGATGCTGAATAATAAAAGCATGAATATAAAGGATAGGTGGAGCAATATGCAAAGAACGAAGCTTTCTCCGAAATTCTGGGCAGCATTGACCATATTCAGCCTCGTAGGACAGATTGCCTGGGTCGTTGAGAATATGTATTTCAATGTCTTTATCTATAAGATGTTCAACGCATCCGCGGACGAGATATCCCTCATGGTAGCGGCCTCTGCAGTCGCGGCAACGCTTACGACCATATTCATCGGTGCGCTGTCGGATAAGCTGGGCAAGCGCAAGCTTTTCATCTGCGGCGGCTACATAGTATGGGGCATATCAATTCTGTCCTTCGCCTTTATCCGCATTGATGTTATCAACAAGCTGTTCCCGGCGGCTGTTTCGGCAGCATCGGTGGGCGTTTCTCTCGTGATTATCATGGACTGCGTAATGACCTTCTTCGGCTCAACGGCAAATGATGCCTGCTTTAACGCGTGGCTTACCGATTCCACCGACTCCACAAATCGCGGCGCGGCCGAGGGCATAAACGCCATGATGCCGCTGATTGCAATTCTTGCCGTTTTCGGCGGCTTTATGGGCTTTGATCTGGATAAATCGGATAGCTGGGTAAAAATCTTTATGATTATCGGCATTGCCGTTTCAATTATCGGTGTGCTTGGAATTTTCCTCATAAAAGAGCCCGAGATAGATAAAAGCGGAAATAACAAATACTTTGCGAATATTGTATATGGCTTCCGCCCCTCGGTAATGAAAAGTAATAAAACCCTTTATGCCTGCCTGCTTGCCTTTGCGGTGTTCGGCATATCAATCCAGATTTTCATGCCTTATCTCATCCTGTATTATGAGGTTTCCCTCGGTATGGAAAACTATGTCCTGATTATGGCACCGGCAATAATCGCTGCGGCAGTGGTAACTGCGTTCTACGGAAAGCTCTATGATAAGGTGCATTTCCGCGCCGCAATAGTTCCCGCGCTTGGGATGCTTGCGCTTGGCTACTGCGTGCTGTTCTTCTTCCGCTCAACAGCCCTTGTGTTTGTCGGCTCATTGCTGATGATGTGCGGCTATATCTCCGGCATGGCAGTATTCGGTGCGGTCATACGTGACTATACGCCGCAAAATCGCGCTGGAATGTTTCAGGGCCTCAGAATTGTGGGTCAGGTGCTTGTACCCGGTATAATCGGCCCTGCAATCGGCGCAGCCGTGCTCAAAAACGCAGAGCTTATCACAAACAGCGACGGTACACAATCCTTTATCCCCAATGCAAATATCTTCCTTGCCGCACTTGTGGCTGCAGTTTGCATAGTTCCCGTGCTGATTCTCATATCGCGGCTTATGAACAAGGAGAAAGACCATGCGTAAATTAATGACAGCAGCAGGGGAGACCCTGAACGGCAAAGCTTGGGATGTTTACCCCAGACCCCAGCTGCGAAGAAAAAATTATGTAAACCTGAATGGTATATGGGACTTCACCGTCACCGATTGCGATGAGCTCCCGTCTGCCTATGAAAGAAAGATAAATGTGCCATTTCCCGTGGAGGCCAAGCTTTCAGGCGTTGCCGAGCATTTTCCCGAGGGCAGCAGACTCTGGTACCGCACATCCTTTGCCGCACCTGCGGGGAAGAGAATACTTCTCCACATAGACGGAGTTGACCAGAAGGCAAGGCTGTTCTTAAACGGCGAGTGTATTGCGGATAATATCTGCACAATCCTCCACGGAATGGAAACGGTTGACATAACAACACATATCGAAGCGGATAACGAACTCGTTGTCTGCGTCACCGATGACCTTAAGGACAGGAGCTATCCCTACGGCAAACAGACCCTTTCCCGAGGCGGCATGTGGTATACTCCCGTTTCGGGTATATGGCAGACCGTGTGGCTCGAAGC
>JAZLGD010000207.1:0-5614 GCA_045616105.1 Oscillospiraceae bacterium
CTCCGAAAAATACGGGGCATATTCAACAGGCAGAGGACGCGGTCCGATAAACGCCATATCACCCTTAAGTATGGCAAACAGCTCCGGCAGCTCATCTATGGATGTGGCACGCAGGAAGTTGCCGAACTTCGTCATACGCTGACAATCCGGCAGCAGTTTTCCGTTTTCGTCGCACTCGTTGCTCATACTTCGGAACTTATACATCTTGAAGGGCTTTTCGCCCTTACCAATACGGGTTGCGCTGTAAAGCACAGGGCTGCCCAGATTAACACGCACCAGTACAGCAACCACCGCCATAGGTATGGCAAGCAAAATGATTGCCGCCAGCGCGCCGCAAAAATCAATTCCGCGCTTTATGTATTTTTCGTAGAATGTTTCTTTTCGCTTCATATTCTGCCTCTGTTAATACAAAAAGACTACAATTGTACAATTTATTTTACCACCTTGTCGAAAATAAGTCAAACTTTTGTCAGAAAATACCACAAGTTTTTTAAGTGTTTTTTAATGCAATCATTTTATGCAAAAACAGCCTGAAATTACACGCAAAAATGCAATTTCAGGCTGTTCGTTCCGAGTTTTTTATCTGTTAAAACTTTTATAAAGAGAATTATTTTTGCCCTATGTGTCTTAAATTTGACAATGATTATCTTATCATTCCGCCATCATGTATAATCTTCCGCTCGGTGCAAACAATAACAACGTAATTTTTTGCACAAGGAGAAAGATATATGAAAGCAACCGGGATAGTAAGAAGAATAGATGATTTAGGCAGAGTTGTCATACCCAAGGAGATCCGCCGCACCATGCGGATTCGCGAGGGTGACCCTCTTGAGATCTTCACCGACAAGGACGGCGAAGTAATTTTCAAAAAGTACTCCCCTATCGGCGAGCTGGGCGATTTTGCCGCTCAGATTTGCGACAGTCTGCATAAATCCACCGACTCCATTGCCGCGGTATGTGACCGCGACAGCGTAATTGCCATTTCGGGCGGTGCCAGACGCGAGCTCATGGACAAGCAGATAAGCGAAGAGCTTGAAAAAATCATGGAAAAGCGCAATTCATTCCGTCAGGAGAGAGCCTGCGTCATTCCCGTCACCGACAGCGACGAGCGCTACTGCGTTTCCGTTGCCGCGCCTATAATATCCGAGGGTGACATGATGGGCTGTGTTCTCTTCATTGCCCAGCGAAACGCCGCACCGGGCACAGAGCTTGAGTTCAAGCTTGCCCAGACCGTTGCATCCTTTATCGGGAAGCAGATGGAAAGTTGATTTTCCTCAGCCTTGCCAATTTCTCCTTTGGGTAGTATAATCGTAAAAAAACTACTCAAAGGAGATTTTTTATGACTGTTCTGGTAACAGGCGGCATGGGTTATATCGGCAGCCATACCTGCGTTGAGCTTCTCGAGCAGGGCATGGACGTTGTCATCATAGATAACCTCGTAAACAGCAGTGCCGAGGCAGGAAACCGCATCGAGCAGATTACGGGAAAGCCCGTCACCTTCTACGAATTTGATGTTCGCAACCGCGAAAAGCTGGACGAGGTTTTTGAAAAGCACGACATCGAATGTGTAATCCATTTCGCAGGCCTCAAGGCCGTCGGCGAGTCGGTACAGATGCCCCTCGAATACTACGACAACAACCTTCGCTCGACCATAACACTGTGCCAGTCCATGAAGGCGCACAATGTCAAGAAAATTATCTTCTCCTCTTCGGCAACCGTTTATTCATCGGATAATGACATGCCCCTTTACGAAACCTCGAAAATCGGCAACTGCACCAATCCCTACGGCTGGACAAAGTTTGTTTGCGAGCAGGTTTTGCGTGACTGCGTAGTGGCCGACCACGAGTGGTCCGTTGTGCTTCTGCGCTACTTCAACCCCATCGGTGCACACGAAAGCGGACTTATCGGCGAGGACCCAAAGGGCATCCCCAACAACCTTATGCCCTACATCTCCCAGACCGCAATCGGCCGTCGCGAATGCCTCAACGTTTTCGGCAACGACTACGACACACCTGACGGCACCGGCATACGCGACTACATACACGTTGTCGACCTTGCAAAGGGCCATGTTGCCGCAATCTCCTATATGAACGACCACAAGGGCGAATCCGTCTTCAATCTGGGCACGGGCAAGGGCTGCAGCGTTCTTGAAGTCATACACGCTTTCGAGAAAGCGAACAATCTGAAAATCCCCTATCGCATAGCCCCCCGCCGTCCCGGCGATCTCGCCGTCTGCTACTGCTCACCGGACAAGAGTGCAAAGGTACTGGGCTGGAAAGCACTGCGCAACATCGAGGATATGTGCCGCGACACATGGAACTGGCAGACCAAAAACCCCAACGGATATAACGAATAGCAGAAAAAAGAGGAAGTCAATGACTTCCTCTTTTCTTATTCACTTTATTCCCGATGAGCCGAAGCCGCCTGCACCGCGGTCGGTATCGTCAAGAGCCTCAACCTCCACAAATTCAGCATCGAAAATCGGTTTCACCATAAGCTGAGCAATGCGCATGCCCTTGGTGATTTCAAAGGCTTCTTCACCGTGGTTAATGAGAATAACCTTAACCTCGCCGCGATAGCCTGCGTCGATAGTACCGGGCGCGTTCAGAACGGTAACGCCGTGCTTTGCGGCAAGACCGCTGCGGGGTCTTACCTGACCCTCGGTCTTTTCGGGAAGCTCCATACAGATTCCCGTGGGCACGAATCCGTAGCCGTGGGGTTTGAGGACAACATCCTCGGACGCATAGAGATCAAAGCCCGCGTCATCGGAATGGGCCTTCTGCGGTACATGTGCATCGGGGCTGATTTTTATGAATTTTACTGTATACATAGAGCTTCCTCCGTTTTTATTTTTTCTAAGTATAATATCTCCCGACAGTTTTCGTCAAGCAATCTACTTGAAGACGGCATATTTTCATGATATAATCAGTATAATTAATCAAGCACAAGGACGGTGAGATTATGGCAGGAGAAAAATTCAGAGATTTTATGGAGATATTCCAGAACCCCCACGAGACTACTATCAACAACACAATAGACTCCCCCGTTGAGGACGGTAAAACCGAATGGATTTTCGGACGCAGCGAGGACTGCGACTTCAGCTACTGCCTCCCCAAGGTCTCGCGCCAGCACTTCAAAATTCAATACATAGACACCCACTATTATATTTCCGACCTTAACTCAACCAACGGCACCTATCTCAACGGAAAGCGCATCGAGCATATGGAGCGCCTTTTCGCAGGAGATATAATCAGCATGGGCGGTGTGGATATAGTCTTCACAAAAAGCCTGCTCAAATGCAAGGTTCCTCCAATTTAAAACAAATATAAAAAAATCCACCTCACGGTGGATTTTATTTTTTGAATATTCTCTTTTTTCCGAGGATAATACCTGCTGTAAGCACGGCGGCATCAAGGCCCAGAAACAGCCACAGCAGCGGACTTCTGAAGTCCCACTCCGCGCCTATGACGGTGTAGCAGAGCATATTCGGCAAAAGCGCGATTATTGAAGCAGATATATACGCAAGATACGGCGTGCGCAGAAGTCCGAACAGGACACCCTGAATCTCGGTCGGCACATGCAGAGCGTGGATAATGTAGCAGGATAAAAAGCTGTTGCGCGAAGCATTGTCGAAGTATCTTCCGTACTTCGGATATCTTTCAATTACGCTTTCGTAGGTAAGGCTCTTGGAAAAGCGGCCCACAATATATGATGCCGAGAAGCAAAGCACCGAGCCTATGAGATTTATCAGTATCGACGGCACAAGACCGTAAACAAGTCCGCAGCCGACAAGCACTACTCCGTAAGGGACTGTAAGCGAAAAGCCCTTAACGAGGAACAGTGCCATAATTACAAAAAATGCCGTTATTTTATTGTCCTGTACCGTGGCAATTATCTTGTCCACATCCCAGACGCCGCAGAGAGTCAGCACACATAGAGCAGCAGCTATAAGCAGCATAAGGATTATAGGAATGTAATTCTTTATTTTTTTCATCAAAAGCTTATAACACCCAAGTGTTCAAATAATATTTTCAGGCCGATCAGGATAAGCACAACGCCGCCCACGAGCTCGGCCTTTGATTTATATTTTGCTCCGAAAATATTGCCGACATACACGCCGACGCCGGAAAGAACAAATGTCGTAATACCGATGAGGATTGCCGCCTCCACAATGTCAACGCCGAGGAAGGCAAAGCTTATGCCAACGGCAAGGGCGTCTATGCTGGTTGCAACGGCGAGAGGAAGCATTGTTCTGAAGCTGAAGGAAGCATCATGCTCATCATCTTCCTTGCTGAGTGCCTCTTTAATCATATTTCCGCCGATGAGCGCCAGAAGCACAAAGGCTATCCAATGGTCAACGCTGACTATAAATCTTTCAAACTTAAAGCCCAGCAGAAAACCTATAAGCGGCATGAGCGCCTGAAAGCCTCCGAAATAAACTCCGACGGTCAGGAGATGCTTAGGCTCAACTCTTTTTACGGAAAGTCCCTTGCAGATTGAAACCGCAAATGCGTCCATGCTGAGAGCAACTCCTATTAGAAATATATCAATAAAACTCATGCTTTTATCCTCCGAAGGAAACTCTATACTACTATAACAGATATGTCAAGCCAAAGCTGCTTGACATTTATTTACCCCGTGTTATATTAATAATCAGGAGATATTTTAAACTTTTTAAATATTATCAGGAGATCAAATATGAGTAAAGAAAAGCGCCGCTTCGGTGACCGCAGAGACGGAAAGCTCCTCCGCAAGCTCGACAGCATGCACATAATCATGCCTCTTATCTATCCCAACCGCTGCGATAACGAAGCCTTCATTTCCGAGCGTATTGACCTTACAAACATCAACAGCTACCTCAAAAAGCGCAATTCCGAAAATCCCGTTTTCAAATTCACCATTTTCCACATAATCGTTGCCGCAATACTTAAGGTAATCGTTCTCCGCCCGAAGCTCAACCGCTTTATCGCCAACAAGAACATGTATCAGCGCAACGACATAAGCGCATCCTTCATAGTTAAAATGCAGTTCGGGGACGACAGCGAAGAAGGCCTTGCTTTCATTAAAGCGAATCCCGAATCTACCGTTGACTCCCTGCACGATGAGCTTTACAGGCAGATAAGCAATGCCAGAAGCGGCAACAAGGGCTCAACGGACGAATCCATGGACTTTTTCAGCAAGCTTCCCAGATTTATTCTGAAGGCCGCTCTTGCTGTTGTCCGCTGGCTCGACAGACACGGCTGGGTACCCAAGGCATTCATCGCCGATGACCCTTACTACGCATCCGTTATTCTGTCAAATCTGGGCTCGATCAAGCTCAAAAGCGGCTACCACCATCTGACGAACTGGGGCACTACATCCATGTTCGTCGTTGTGGGCGAAAAGAAAATACGCCCCTTCTATAACGAGGACGGAAGCTACGAAATGCGTGACACCATCGAGCTGGGACTCACCATTGACGAGCGTCTTGCCGACGGCTACTACTACTCAAAGAGCGTTCGTCTTCTCAAGTATATTCTCGAGCATCCCGAATGTCTTGAGGAGCCGTTGAGCACTCCCGTTGATTACTGAAAAAACGAATTTTTACCGAACAGCCTTTGCAAATGCAAAGGCT
>JAZLGD010000208.1:0-5433 GCA_045616105.1 Oscillospiraceae bacterium
GCTTATGAAAGAGGAAGGCGTGACTTCGGTCACGCCGTCCTCTGGAAACACAAGGTTTTTTCAAATTTGCAATTTTACTGTTTTGCGACCACCCGGCTAACCGGTGGCTTTTTTATATATCCAGCGCTGCGACGTCCTCTACGCTTTCTCGTCTTACGGCGACATAGCTTTCTCCGTCCTTCAGCATGACGATGGGCGGGCGTGAGACACGGTTATAGTTTGATGCCATGGAGTAGTTGTATGCTCCTGTTGTGCAGACTGCGATGACGTCATTTCGGCAGGTTGATTCAGGCAGACAGATATTCGGCTGAATGATATCTCCGCTTTCGCAGCAGCGGCCAACGAGGTCGCAGTTAAAGTCTGCGGCTTCGCTCATTCTGCCTGCGTTATAGCAGGTGTATGGCGACTCATACAGCGCATACCGGGGATTGTCGGTCATGCCGCCGTCGATGGAAACATAGTTTTTGTATCCGGGAATCTTCTTTACCGTTCCTACGGTGTAAAGGGTCATGCCCGCATCGGCAACTATGCTGCGTCCGGGCTCCATTAAGATAGCGGGGACTTCAATTCCCAGACGCGTACAGGTTTCGTTGACCGTCTTTGCAACATCGGCAATCTTGCTTTCAATGTCAACATATCCGTCGCTATCGACGTAGCGGGTGCCGTAGCCGCCGCCAAGGTCAAGCAGCTGTGCCATGTAACCGTATTTCGAGTTTATCATGGCGATAAACTCCAGCATGATAACGCTTGCCCGCTCGAAAACATCCTCAGCGAATACTTGAGAGCCGACATGGCAGTGGAAGCCCATGAGCTCAATGTGCTCCTGTCCGAGAGTGAAGGCGGTGATTTCCTCGGCTTGTCCCGTCTCGATGGCAGAGCCGAATTTTGAGTCAACCTTTCCCGTTTCAACCGCTTCGTATGTATGGCAGTCAATGCCCGGAGTGAGACGAAGCAAAATCTTCTGACGGATGTCGCGGCGGGAGGCCTCGGCCTCTATAGCGTGTATCTCGTCTATGTTGTCAACAACAAAGTATCCGACACCATGCTCCATTGCGTAGCTTACGTCTTCATCTGTCTTGTTGTTGCTGTGGAAGAACGCTTTTGAAAGGTCAAAGCCAGCCTGAGAGGCGGTGTATATCTCACCACGGGATACAACGTCAATGCCCATCTGCTCCTCACCTATGATGCGATACATCTGCTTGAAGGAGTTTGCCTTGCTTGCATAAAGCGGCATAGAACACGGACCGAAGTGCTTGCGGAATGCGTTAACGTAAACGCGGCAGTTACGGCGTACGCGGTCCTCATCTATAAGATAAAGGGGAGTTGCGTACTTTTCTGCGAGCTCAAGAGTGTCCTGTCCTGCAAATGTCAGATGATTCTGAGAATTTACGGAAATATTGTCGCATATGAAAGCAGCGGGTATAGTCATAGTAAAACCTCCGTTATATTGCGATGTAAAAGTAAAAAACACAGCTGAAGCGATTTGCAGCAGCTGTGTTTTGATATGTCCGAAATACAATCAATGAATAGCTCTCCGCAAATGCGACAGTCAAACGAATGTTATTCGTTTGCCCAGATGAAGATTGCAGGTCTTCACCTTCGGCAGCGGCCCCTTTCACTTCGGCAACGGCTTTGCGAACCTTACACCGAAGTTAATCTTGACAACTGCGCCTCTATTACTTAATCGCAATATTTGATTATGGGTTCATTATAAAGAATCATTGCTTTAAAGTAAATGTACTCATTGCACGAATAAAAAATATATGCGGCAAATTGCAATGTGCAAAATTAACAATATGGGTATATGCAAGAGCTGAAAGCATGTGTTATAATTACAGTATCATATTCAAGAAGGAGATTAATGCCATGAGCTTTATGGAACTTGCAAAGGAACGCTATGCAGTCAGAGCGTTTAAGGACATTCCCGTAGAGGACGAAAAGATTGAACTGATACTGGAAGCCGCAAAGCTTGCCCCCACAGCCTGCAACAATCAGCCCCAGAAGATTTATGTTGTGAAGAGCGAGGAAAAGCTCAAGGCGCTTGCAGAGCTGACTCCGTGCACCTTCTCCGCACCCGTTGTGTTCGTTGTGGGTTATGATAACGACCGCTCAGCCAAGGGAATGATTTACGAAAGCCACGACTTCGGCGATACCGATGCCGCCATTGTATGCACCCACATGATGCTTGAGGCAAAGGACCTTGGTCTCGGCTCCTGCTGGGTAGGTTATTTCAATGAAGCAAAGCTTAAAGAAGCTTTGGGTCTGCCAGAGAATGTACGCATCCGCGACCTGCTTCCCGTGGGCTATGCCGCAGACGATGCAGCCCCCGCTCCGCTCCACACCAAGTACCGCGATATGAGCGAGATGGTTGAGGAGCTGTAAGAAAACCACATGATAATACAGAAAACTCCGGGTCGGAAAAGCTGTTCTGACCCGGAGCATTTTTTTATATGGTGTCTGCAATTTTTTCGTGCCTGATTCCTAACCTGTGCTGAAAGCCCTTACAGTCGCTCTAAAAGAGCGGGGAATATTCTGAGGCTGCGGGGAAGAATACCGTTCATGTATGCGATAAGCGTTCCGTAGTTTGTGATGGGAACACCCTGATCGGTTGCGCACTTTGTGCGGTAACGCACCTCCCGCTCGTTGAGCATACATCCGCCGCAGTGAACAATCAGCGCGTAAGGCGAAAGATCCTCGGGGAATTCCGTACCGCTGCAGGTCTTGATGCTTATGTCCTTGCCCGAATGCTTTCTCAGCCATGCGGGAATCTTTTCGGTTCCTATATCTCCGCACTGGCGGTGGTGAGTACAGCCCTCGGCAATCAGAACCGTGTCGCCGTCTTTAAGTCTGTCGGCTGCGGTGACACCGTTTATTGCGGCATCTAAAAGCCCCTTGTACTCTGCCATAAGAATTGAAAACGAGGTAAGGAGAATGTCGTCGGGAACAATGGCCGAAACCTTGGCGAAAACCTGACTGTCGGTTATGACGAGAGCGGGCTTTTTGCCAAGAGAGCTAAGCGTTGCTTCAAGCTCGTTTTCCTTAACGACTATGGCGGTTGCGCCGCTGTCAAGAATATCTCGTATGGTCTGCTGCTGGGGCAGAATAAGTCTGCCCTTGGGGGCTGCCGAGTCAATGGGAACAACGAGGACGATAAAATCGCCTTCGCTGATGAGGTCGGCAACTATGTGCTTGTCGTTCTTTGTGTTCTTGAGTGCGGCGATGCGTTCCTTGAGTTCGTATATGCCCTCTTGCTTGAGTGCGCTTACATAAATTTCGTTGCTGTCTGCCGCGGGGTGATTCGGAACGAGGTCTGCCTTGTTGTATACGACAATGTAGCTCAGCTCCTTTTCTTTGAAGATGCCTATGAGCTGTCTATCGCAGTCTTTCATGCCCTCGGCGGCATCAACGATGAGCACTGCGATGTCGGTCTTGTTCAGAATCTGCTTTGTCTTCTGAACGCGCTTGATGCCCAGCTCGCCCTCATCGTCAAAGCCCGGGGTGTCGATTATCATAACAGGGCCGAGAGGCAGAAGCTCCATTGACTTCTGCACGGGGTCGGTGGTAGTGCCCTTTACATCTGAAACAACGGCGAGGTCCTGACCCGTGACCGCGTTAACAACGCTGCTTTTGCCTGCATTGCGGCGGCCGAAAAAACCTATATGAAGTCTTTCTCCTGACGGAGTATCGTTAAGTCCCATAATTTCCTCCTTTATGAAAGCCTGCCCGCTTCAGCAGAAGGTGCAAAGATCGCTTCTGCCTGTTCGTCGCTGAGTTCGATACCGAATACTTCTTTGTAGTAGTCTTTTGTTTCGGAGATAATGTCTATATCCTCAAAAAGCCGGGGATAGGCAGCCTTTGCCAGCCACATGAGCGTGATGGGTGTATCAATTCCGGGAGTGTAGCTGCGATACATGCCGAGAGGCATCTTATGAACATTATGATTTATAACCGCGTCAACGCCGCTCCAGTCATAGTTTCCGATGCTGTTGTTATAGAGGGTATCCGGTGTTGCGGGGGTGAAGTTCGTGATGAATATGAGGTCGGGATTCCATGCGTAAATCTGCTCCATGTTTACGGCAACCGAGTTATCGGAAGCCAGCCCTTCAGCAACCTTCACCGCTCCGTTTGCTTCAGCCCACCACTGACCGAAGAACTGCTTGCCCGATGTGAGAAGGGTGGTGTCGTTGTACTGGAAGAGGAAGAATGCCTTGGCCCGCTCATCGTCGGGAATATCTGCAACCTTCTCCTGTACCGTGCGGTAGATGCGGTCGGAGTGTTCTTTGACAAGCTCAGCCTTATCATTGGTGGGGAACATTTCGCTGAGAAGTGAAATCCAGTTGTTCAGTGTTTCGATGGCGTTATATCCCCACTTGTTTACGGAGATTGCAATTGCGGGAATTCCTGCCTTGGCGAACATTTCGCCCTCGTCAGGCTGGGATGTGCTGTAGAACACAACATCCGGCTCCAGCTTTATGAGCTCTTCCATGTTTATCTCGGTGCCGTCAATGAACTCGGTTTTTGCGTTGAGAATTTCGGGATAGAGTTCGCTGAGAAGGCTGTTTTGTGCTGCAAGCATGCTGGGTCCTGCCATTCCGACAATCTTATCTGCAGAGTCGAAGAAGACACTGAGCACGCTGGGCAGGGGATATATGTCGCATACAACTATGCGGTTGATCTCATTGGGGACCTCAACCTCCTTGCCGCTGTGGTCAACAACAATATGAGTTTCTGCGGCATCGGAGCTTTCGCCTGCGTTGTCTGCGGTTTTGCCGCAGGCGCAGAGAGAAAACAGCATCGCTGCAGCAAGAAGTGTGCATAAAAGTCTTTTCATTTTTTCATTACTCCTTCCAAGAATTCATTGAAGCCCGAAACAAGGTCGGGTATATCTGCGCTGAACATTCTGCCTGAGAAGGATTCGGCAGGTAGAGAAATGAATTTTGCGCTGTCCGGGCAGATGGGCTTGAACAGCGGATCGGCGATTATGATTTTTGCACCGCCGAGGTTTTTCTCGATGTCTTCCTCCCACGGCGTGAGCATATCCTTTTTCCTGAGTATGCCCGCTCCGCATTCCAGAGGACTGAGTACCTTTGTGCCCTCGCAAATGCTCAGCTCGATTGCCGAAGCAAGAGAAACGCTTTGCACGCCCTCGCCGATAATGACAATATCCTCGCCGAATATATCGGATTTCCAGATTCGGTTCTGGCCTGTTTCGGCGGAGGTTTTTAAAGCGGATATAAGAAGCTCAGTATAGCTCTGACCGTAGGGCACGCCCACAACATAGGGGGTACCGAACATTTCCTTCAGTGCCTTTGCCGCACCAAGGCCCGTGTTTGAAACAACAAGGTTTACGCTTGCGTCACCTGCATTTCGCATATCATTTAGAGAGCTGCCCATGGCCCAGCTTGAAATTACCTCAAAGCCTGCATCCTCAAG
>JAZLGD010000209.1:0-12286 GCA_045616105.1 Oscillospiraceae bacterium
GAAGTAGCCGGTACCGGTAAGGCCGAATACGATGGTCTTTTCCTCGCCGGTCTCCTTGCACTTGAGTGCCTCGTCGATAGCAACCTTGATTGCGTGGCTGCTTTCGGGTGCGGGCAGGATGCCTTCAACACGGGCAAACTTCTCCGCAGCCTCGTGCACCTCGGTCTGAGGTACGGAAACAGCTTCCATATATCCGTCGTGGTAAAGCTGGGACAGAGTGGAGCTCATGCCGTGGAAGCGCAGGCCGCCTGCGTGGTTGGGAGCGGGAATGAAGCTGCTGCCGAGAGTGTACATCTTTGCCAGCGGGCAAATATTGCCGGTATCGCAGAAGTCATATGCGTAGGTGCCTCTTGTGAAGCTGGGGCAGGATGCTGGTTCAACTGCAACGATGCGGTAATCCGCCTCGCCTCTGAGCTTCTCGCCCATGAACGGAGAAATAAGACCGCCGAGGTTTGAGCCGCCGCCTGCGCAGCCGATGATGATGTCGGGCTTGATGTTGTACTTATCAAGTGCCGCCTTGGTCTCAAGGCCGATTACGGACTGGTGCAGCAGTACCTGATTGAGAACGCTGCCGAGAACATATCGGTAACCGGGGGTGGAGGTGGCTACCTCGACCGCCTCGGAGATTGCACAGCCGAGAGAGCCTGTCGTTCCGGGGAACTGCTCAAGGATGCGTCTGCCGACCTCGGTCTCCATGGAGGGAGAGGGGGTGACAGATGCGCCGTAGGTGCGCATGACCTCACGGCGGAAGGGCTTCTGCTCGTAAGATACCTTTACCATATAGACCTTGCAGTCAAGATCAAAGTAGGAGCAAGCCATGGAAAGAGCCGTGCCCCACTGACCTGCACCGGTCTCGGTGGTGACGCCCTTCAGGCCCTGCTTCTTTGCGTAGTATGCCTGAGCGATTGCGGAGTTCAGCTTATGGCTGCCGCTGGTGTTGTTACCCTCAAACTTGTAGTAGATCTTTGCGGGAGTCTGGAGCTTTTCCTCAAGGCAGTATGCTCTTACCAGAGGCGAGGGACGGTACATCTTATAGAAATCACGGATTTCCTCGGGGATCTCGATGAACGGGGTTGTCTCGTCGAGCTCCTGCTGAACGAGCTCTTCGCAGAATACGCCGCCAAGCTCTTCGGCCGTCATGGGATTGCCCGTTCCGGGATTGAGCAGGGGTGCGGGTTTGTTTTTCATATCCGCGCGAACATTGTACCATGCCTTGGGCATCTCATTTTCCTCGAGATAGATTTTGTAGGGGATCTTGTTTTCTGCCATTGTAATACATCCTTTCTCGGGGCAATAAAAAAACTGCCCCTGCAATAATAATTGCTGGGACAGGAACAATCCTGCGGTGCCACCCGGCTTGACGCTTTCGCGCCCACTTTACGCGTACTGTCATACGCCGACCTTTTTTAACGGAGAGTCCTGCTCCGGCTCGCATACTCGGTTTCTTTCTGCTCGCCCTCAGAAGTCCATTCAGCCTAAGGTTTTTTGCCGCGCTTTCACCGCCGCGCCGCTCTCTGTGAAAAAACGAAAAAGGCTTACTCACTCTTCTTCAACGGTTTATGCTCGGAGTTTACCACTTTAAAGCGTGTTTGTCAATAGCGAATCTTAAAAGTTTTGAATCATTGCCCGTGGCGGGAAATAGTGCTATACTGAAGCTTATGTATCAGACATCAGAGGGGTTACAATGAAAGCTAAGCTTGATATGACTCAGGGTGTCGGCTGGCGACACGTCCTGATATTTTCTCTGCCGATAATGCTGGGCAATCTTCTTCAACAGCTTTATAACACTGTTGACGGCATCGTTGTCGGCAAATATGTATCCGAAGCCGCGCTGGGCGCAGTTGGCAACTGCGCAAGCCTGACCTTTTTGTTTATCGCCATAGCAAACGGTCTTTCCATCGGCTGCAGCATTGTCGTTTCCCAGTTTTTCGGTGCGAAGAAGGACGAGGATGTCCGCCGCGCCGCTTCGACCTCGCTGCTTATTCTGACCGCTGCGGGCATAGCGGGCGTTATCTTAGGCACGGTCTTTTCAAAATGGCTTCTGGGAACGGTTCTCGGCATAAAGGACGCAGAGGTTTTAAACGAGGCTGTCACATACTTCACCATATACTCCGCGGGACTTCTGTTCCAGTTTTTATATAATGTTGTCGCGGCGCTTTTGCGCGCCCTCGGCGACAGCAAGGCAACTCTCTACTTCCTTTTCGTTTCAACGGTAATCAACCTTGGTCTTGACCTGCTCTTCGTCATTGAGTTCAGCTGGGGTGTGGCAGGCGTCGCGATCGCAACCGTCATTGCCCAGTTCTGCGGGACGGCCTTTTCCCTGTTTTATATGCACCGCCGCTATCCCGTTTTCCGCTTTAAGCCCAAGGAGCTCAGATATTACCCCGACATGGGCAAGCGCTGTCTGCAGATGGGCATTCCCTCAATGCTCCAGCAGAGCGTTGTCGCATTCGGCAGCATGCTCATGCAGCGTCTCGTAAACCACTTCGGTCAGGCGCTCATGGCGGCATTCACCGTGGGCAACCGCGTGGAAAACTATATCTTCATCCCAATCATGGCGCTCAACGCAGGTATGTCCACCTTCGCGGGACAGAACGCAGGCGCAGGACGTTACGACCGCATCCGCGACTGCTGGAAGCGCATCGAGCTTGTGTCCTTTGTGTTCTCCGGCGTTATCGCACTCGGGATTTATGTTTTCGCCCCTGAGATTTCCGAGCTCTTCGGCGTTAAGGATTTAGGCCTGAGTATGAGCATAGAAATGATTCGCTTCATGAGCTTTTTCACTCTGCTGTTTTCCCTGTATCTGCCCACTTCGGGACTTCTTCAGGGTGCGGGTGACGCATTCTACGCCATGCTCTGCTCCATGTCCACTCTCGGCATCCGCGTTATCTCGGCATACACCATGGTCTATATCTTCGGCGTGGACTACCGCGCCGTATGGTACGCTGTTCCCATCGGCTGGGTCTGCTGTGTAATCATCGCATGGTCAAGATACTTCAGCCGCGCATGGGAAAAGAAATCGCTTGTAAAAAAATCTTAAACCACAGCCAGACAAAAAGTCGGGAAATCAATCGCTTTCCCGACTTTTTATTTTTTCAAAAACCGTGTGACATTTCTGCCTCCGAAAATGTATTATAAGTGAAATGCATTTCAAGCATCCTGAAGGGGTAATTTATGATAGTAGACAGAAACAACATAGAAGAGTATTTCAGCAGGTATCGCGACAATGTATTTGCTGTTGCATTCAACTATTTTAAGAACCCCTGCGAAGCGGAAGACTGTGTACAGGAAACTTTTATAAAACTGCTTAAATGTGATGTAAATTTTGTAAGCGAGGAGCATATCAGAAACTGGATAATACGTGTAGCTATAAACGAATGCAAGCGCGTTACCCTTTCCAGTTGGTTCCGAAAAAAGGAGAGCATAGAAGATTATGCGGAGAAGCTTTCGTTCACAGACCCCGAAGAAAGCAGTTTGTTTTATGCGGTCATGAGCTTGCCCGGTAAATACAGACAGGTCGTTCACCTGTATTATTACGAAGACTATTCTGTAAAGGAAATCTCTGAAATTCTGGGGCGAAGCGAGACCGCAATAACAACACAGCTGAGCCGCGCTCGAAAAATTTTGAAATCAACACTATCGGAGGCATGGGAAAATGAATAATAAAGAAAAATACGTCAACGCTTTTTCGCATCTTCATTCCGAACATGCCTCAATATTGGAGGCCGAAGGAATGAAAACAACCGAAAAACTAAAAGGAATCAGAATGAGAAAAAGTCTTGCCGCTGTACTTTGTGTGCTGGTCTTTATGATTGCGCTGTCATGTGTTACTTATGCCGCTACTGACGGCGAAATCGTAAACACCGTCAAGGCAGGCATAAAGGTGCTGATAAACGGAAAATCCGCAGACGTGAATTGCGATGAAAACGGGAATGTAGTTATTCCCCTTGAAAACGGCGACAGCGTATATTACGAAGACGGTAACGGACAGCAGATCACTGTTGACTCCGACGCATGCAAAGGCAAAGTAACCGTGGACAGCGAAACGGGCGATACCGAAATTGCTCTAAACGAGGTCACAACGAAATAAAATGAAGCCCCGGCACTCGGATTAAACACTGAATGCCGGGGAGTTTTTTTACAACTTCCCGTTTGCCCACATCCAGCTGTAAGCCAGCGCCCACGAGCCGAAGAGGGTGGTTTTATGTCTTTCGAGAACTTCCTGCCTTGTATACCAGCGGGCTTCAATTTCCTCGCCCGTTGCCCTGTCGGGATGAAACTCGCCCTCGGCAACACCGAAAACGCATATCGTGCGCTCGTCGCCTATGCCCACGGTGCACGCCGCAGGCGGCAGCACCTCTCGTATTTCAACAAGCTCAAGTCCCGTCTCCTCCTTTAGCTCGCGTCTTGCGCATTCCTCGGGACTTTCGTCGCCGTCTATCAGTCCGCCGGGAAGCCCGTATATTTTCTGCCCCAGCTCCATGCGATACTCGTGGATGAGCACCATATGCTCATTTGTTCGGTCGGTCATTATCATAACGACAGCATCCGTTTTGTGGTTTAAGAGTTGGTCAAAGCCCTCTATTTCGGGCGAGCGGCTCACCATCTCGTATGTGCGATCCCTGCCCTGCAGATCTTTATAATGAAGGTCATAGCGGTGGAGAAATTTTCCGCTTTCCTTTTTTTCAATGCCTTTAAATATCATGTCATCACCTTAGCCACATTATATTTTTCGCGGGCGTTGAAGTCAAGGCGAAAGCATGGTAAAATGTGCCCATGAAAAATGTAACTTTTGAATGTGCCCCCATGGAGGGCGTAACAGACTATGTTTTCCGCAGAGTACAGGCAAGGCACTTCAGTCCTGCGGACAAATATTACACTCCCTTTATCTCCCCGACATCAACCCATAAATTCTCGCCCAAGCAGCTTCGTGAGCTTCTGCCCGAAAATAACGAAGGGCTTAAACTCATCCCCCAGCTTATCGGACATAACGCGGAGGATTTTCTCTGGGCGGCAGAGGAGCTTCGCGCCATGGGTTATGACGAAGTAAACTTCAATCTCGGCTGCCCCTCGGGTACTGTTGTCAGCAAGAAAAAGGGCTCGGGACTTTTAAGCGAGCGCGAAATGCTGACCGCATTTTTCGATGAGGTTTTCGGGAAAGTAAGGGTAAAGGTTTCCGTCAAGACCCGCATAGGCAAGCTCAGCACCGAGGAGTTTTCCGCGCTTCTGGAGCTGTTTTCAGCTTACCCCATAAGCGAGCTCATAATACATCCCCGTCTCCAGACTCAGCAATATAAGGGCACACCCTATCTCCCCGCATGGGAGGCGGCGATGAAGGAATACAGCCGTCCCCTCTGCTATAACGGAGACCTTTTCACCGCATCGAAAATTGCATCCTTTCTCGATGCTTACCCCGAAACGGAGCGCATCATGCTTGGCAGAGGCCTTGTCGCAAACCCCGCCATTATCCGCGAGCTGAAAGGCGGCGCAAAGGCGGACAGGACGGAGATAAAAGCCTTCCACGAGGAGATATTTTCCGAAAGTCGGGAGCGCATAGGACAGGACAAGCCCCTTATCATGCACATGAAGGAACTGTGGTTTTATCTGGGTGCAAGCTTTGCCGATGCCGACAAGGCGCTCAAAGCAATCAGGAAATCCCAGACCGCCGCAGATTATCTCTCCGCAGTCACCGCGCTGCTTGCAAACTGTCCCTTAAAAGACGAGGCAGGCTTTTATATTTAAAACACATTTTAGATGCATATTGACCTTTTTCGTACAATATTGTATTATTGTATTAACAAAAAGGAATTTTTGTTTCAGAAAGGACAACTTGTATGAAATTTTTATCTGAAGAATGGTTTGAAGAATTCAGAGCCATCACCATGGATACCTTTTCACCCGGCAAAACTCCCACCGGCGTCACCACCTCCCTCTGCGAATGCTACAGCGATGTTCCTCTGGCAGGCGGAGAAAAGCTGTGGATGATGTATGTTTTTGAGAACGGTGTTCTCACCTCTCTCGAGCGCGGCTTAGGCGAATCCTCCATCCCCAGTGCAGAATACACCAGCGACGCAACCTACGACATCGTGGTAAAGCTCCTCAAAGGCGAAATGGCGAACGCAAAGGCTGTACTCAGCGGCAAGGTAAAGCTCAAGGGCAATGTTACCAAGGCCCTCAAGCTCATCAGCACCCACGATTACATCGACAAGTGCAAGCACTTAGGCGGCAAGACCGAGTGGTAATTCAATAAACGAAAAAGCTCACAAGTCCCGTGACTTGTGAGCTTTTATTTTATGCTGTCGCAGTTAAGTTAATATGATTTTTCACTTTTCGCTTTACCGCAAAATACGCGGTCATAATGCCAATGGCGGTTATTGTCCAGCTTATGGGGAACACCCTCATAAGGCAGGGGAAGGTTTTGTTTGCCGCAAACACCGTGTACACCCATATCGCGCGCACTCCGCAGACGCCGACGGCGCAGATAAGCGCAGGTGCAAGGGAATAGCCGTAGCCGCGCATTGCGCCCGAGAACAGCTCGTTAAACATATTGATGACCTCTAAGGAAATAACAAGCTTTATTCTCTGGCAGGAGAATTCTATTACCGCGGGGTCGGTGTTGAATATCCTCGACAGGGGCTCGCACAAAACAACCATGAGCTGGCTCATAAGCAGGGTTGCCGCCAAGCACATGGCAAGGCTGAGCCGTGTTGTATCGCGGCAGCGCTTCAGATTTCCCGCTCCGTAATTCTGACCGAGGAAGGTGATGTTGGCCTGACCGAAGGCGTTTATTACGAAGTAGACTATGTATTCAAGGTTGAGCGCCGCGGCAGAGCCCGCCATTGCGTTCTCTCCGAGGCCGTTTATCGCCGACTGGATTATTACGTTCGAGATTGAAAATACCATGCCCTGAAGACCTGCGGGAATGCCTATTCTTGCGATGGCGCCGAGGCTGGGCATATCGAGTCTGAGCTTCTTCGGCTCAAAGCGGATAGCGCCCGTTTCTTTTATCAGAAGACGAACAAGCACAAAAGCGCTGACCGCGTTTGATGTAATAGTCGCAAGCGCAACGCCCTCAACGCTCATGCCGCAGACGCAGACAAAAAACAGGTTCAGGGCAACATTTATAACGCCCGACACGGCAAGCACCGTGAGCGGTCTTTTCGTATCGCCCTTGCTTCGCAGTATGGCCGAGGCAAAGTTATAAATCATCATAAAGGGCATGCCTATGAAGATGATTTTAAGGTACAGGGTGGCAAGACCGAGTATCCCTTTCGGAGTGGATATAAGCCGCAGAATGGGCTCGGCAAGAAATTGCCCCACAACGGCGAGGAACAGTCCGCTTATAAGCGAAATCAGCAGGGCGGTATGCACCGCGCGGCTCGTTCTGTCGGGGTCGTTCTGCCCGATTGAACGGGAGATGATTACATTCGCGCCCACGGAAAGGCCGACGAACAGATTAACCATGAGGTTAATGACCGGGCCGTTTGCGCCGACCGCCGCGAGAGCTTCTTTTCCCGCGAACTGGCCGACCACTATAACGTCGGCAGAGTTAAAAAGCTGCTGCAGAATACTGCTGGCCGCAATGGGAAGCGCAAAGAGGAGAATTTTGTCCCACAGCGAGCCGTGCAGCATATCGGTTTCTTTGTTTTTCTTCATTCAGCCCACGGCTTTCAGAACAGCTTTGCTATGTAAGGCACAACCTGCTTGATCTCGACATCGCTTGTATTGATGCAAAGATCGTAGAACTTCTTGTTGCCCCACTTCTGACCCGTGAAGTCGCTGTAATATCTTGATCTGTCCTTGTCGATGGAGAGGATTTTCTTCTTCATCTCCTGCTCGCTCATGTTCTTTTCGTCCTCCGTGCGGCGGGCCATACAGCGCTGAACGCGGCTGTCAATATCCGCATAAACGAACAGACGGCTGGGCTTTAAGTCGCGGAGGATATAGTCTGCGCAGCGGCCTATCATAACGCAGTCGCTCTTCTCCGCAAGGGAGCGGATAATCTCGGTCTGAGCCTGATAAATCTCCTGCATCTGGCGCACATGATAATCGGTGCTGTAAGCGAAGCTCTGGCCTATGGTTATGGGGAAAAGGCCGTGGGGCTTACCCTCAACAACAGTCTGAATATAGTTTTCGGAAAGAGATGTGTTTTTTGCTATCTCGGTGAGTATTTCCTTATCGTAATACTGAACACCCAGCTCTTCCGCAAGTCTGCGGCCAAGTTCTCTTCCGCCGCTGCCAAACTCACGTCCGATTGTAATGATTCTGTTCATACTCTCCACTCCTTTATTCAAGTCCGTAAGGCCAGCCGATAAGGCTTCCTATATCGTAAAGTGTTTTGTATCCCATGCTCTCGAGCTTATGCGCCGCCTCATCGCTGCGCCGTCCCGAACGGCAGTAGAGGAGCACGGGCACATCCTTGTCGGGAAGAAGCATGCCTGCGCTCATTTCGTCAATATCGTCCACCGGAAGAAGGGTGGAATTTGCCGCGTGACCCGTGATGTACTCCTCTTCCTCCCTCACATCCAGCAGGACATATCGGGGCAGGGTATCCATAAGCTCTTTTGCTTTTTCGAAATTTATTTTCTCAATCATATTTATTCTTCGGTGGGGTTGTTGAGAAGATAAATCTCGTCGTAAATATCATCAGCCTCAAGGCCGAAGTCGCTCATCTTCTCGTATTTGGGAGGCTCAAAGCCCTTGTCATCTATGAGCTCGTAAAGCATTTTCAGCGCCTCGTAGGAGCTCTCCGCCTTGAGTGCCTCGGGAAGATGCTCCTGCAGGAATGCGATTGCCTTTTCCGATGCCTTGAATTTAAGTTCGTCCATGTTTATAACTCCTTATTTCGTTATAATATAATTATACATCACAAATTTTTGCTTGCAATAATATTTTTCATGTTATATCGCAATTAATACATAAAATGAGCGCGCAAACAGGATATTTCCACAAGGATAATTTTGATACAAGAAAACCTGCTGAAAAGGATTTGTTTTCCTCTTCGGCAGGTATCCCGTTTGCCTTACAATACGGAGCTTGTCAGTTCTTAT
Organism: Oscillospiraceae bacterium; assembly: GCA_045616105.1. Taxonomy (GTDB): domain Bacteria; phylum Bacillota; class Clostridia; order Oscillospirales; family Oscillospiraceae; genus F23-B02. The sequence continues at coordinate 9,051 of JAZLGD010000209.1, forward strand.
CTATCAGCTTCAGAATATTAGCAATACCGGTCAGCATTCCTGCAACTGCTAAAACAGCGCATATTACAGGATTCATTGCAGTACCGTTATGGGACAGATACATTATCAATTCGATAATTCCGCCGGAGCCCACAAAAATAGGCATTACAATCATCAGGACTGTATAAAGCTTTTTCATTTTCATCCTCCGTCAAGCTGAAATTTCCTGCTTATGCTTTTTATTTTCCCACGCAGAAGCGCTGGAATATACGGTTTGTGACATCCTCGCGCACGGTGCGTCCCGTGAGCTCGCCCAGCGCCGTCATTGCGCTCTCGGTTTCGGTCAGAACTATGTCGGGAGTGCAGCCGGTTTCCATGGCGCCGAGAGCGGCCTCCATTGCGCTTATGGCTCGCTTTATTGCCTCTGCCTGACGCGCGTTTGTGAGTATCTCGCCGGCAGGGGACTCGGGAATGGGAAACAGCCTTTTGACCGCAGCGCCCAGCTCGTCCAGACCCTCACCCGTAACAGAGCTTATCTCTATTGCATCGAGAACGGTTTCGGGAAGTACAGCCGGCTTTGCAATATCCGATTTTGAAACGAGAAGCAGCGCCTTTGGAGCTTTCTCCGCCTCTCTTATTATCTCGGCATCCTCGTCTGTCAGCTCACGGCTTCCGTCAACTACCGCAAGAACAAGCTCCGCTTCCTTCATGGCTCTTCTGGAGCGCTCAACGCCGAGACGCTCTATCTCGTCCTCGGTATCGCGAAGTCCTGCGGTGTCCGTAAGGCGGAGAAGAACGCCGCCTAAGCGCAGCTTCTCTTCAATGGTGTCGCGGGTGGTACCGGGAATGTTGGTGACGATAGCGCGGTCATAGCCCAGAACGGCATTTAAAAGGGAGCTTTTGCCCGCGTTGGGTCTGCCTATTATGGCAGCGGGAACGCCGCCCTGAAGGACTCTGCCGCCCTCATAGCTTTTGTAGAGCCTGCCCAGAGATGAAAGAGCTTCGCTCACGGTGGACTTGTAGTTTTCCATGCGGAAATCCTCAATGTCCTCATCGGGATAATCCAGCACTGCGTGATAGTGGGAGCTGATGTCCGTAAGGGCAGAATAAATGCCGTCAATCCTGCGGCTTATTGCGCCGCCGAGCTGACCTGCCGCATTCTTTGCCGCCTCCGCGGTCTCCGCGTCGATTATATCTGCAACCGCCTCCGCGCTGCTTAAGTCCATGCGTCCGTTTAAGAATGCGCGCTTTGTAAATTCGCCGGGGAGGGCCTGACGCGCACCGAAGGAGAATATTGCCTCCAGCGCCGCGCGGAGCACCGTTGGCGAGCCGTGGCACTGAAGCTCCGCAGTGTTTTCTCCCGTATAGCTGTGGGGTGCACGGGATATTGTGCAAAGGCAGATATCCAGCGTATCGCCCTTCTCATCCTTCAGCTCGCCGAATACCAGCTTGCGGTCGGGATAAGCAGACATGGGCTTGCCGCCTCTGGGGAAAAAGACCTTATCCATAATATCAATCGCCATATCACCCGAAAGGCGCAGGATACCGATGGCCGAAACCTGCATACCGGTGGATATTGCGGCAATAGTATCAGACATAGAAAAAACCTCGCTCATTAAAAAAGGTCGGCTGCCGCCGACCTTTTGAATTTTATGAATATTACTTGTTGAGTCTTGCTGCTCTTGCTGCCTTTTCGTCGATATCCTCGGCGATGTAGTAGCCGAGAGAAAGCAGGCTGTCGGAGAAGTGGACGTTCTCAACGATGGTGGTGCTGTTGGGATTTGTCAGCTCAACATTGGTGAAGTTCCAGATTGCATTGATGCCGCTCTTGGTAAGAGTCTCGGTCAGAGAAACTGCGATCTCCTTGGGAACACAGAGAACAGCAACATCAACATGGTTCTCGTTAAGATAATCGGGAAGCTCGTTCATATCACGAATCTCAACATCGTTAACGACTCTGCCAATAACCTCGGGCTTAACATCGAATGCGGCCTTGAGATCAAAGCCCCACTGGTCGAATGCGAAGTTGCACATGAGTGCGTGGCCGATATTACCTACACCGAGAAGAATTGCGGTGAAGCCGCGATCCATGCCGAGGATGGAGGCGATTTCCGCTCTCAGTGCGCTTACCTTATATCCGTAACCCTGCTGGCCGAATTCACCGAAACAGCTGAAGTCCTGACGAATCTGAGAGGGGGTAAGTCCGAGCTGACGGCCCAGCTCACCGGAGGATATTCTGCTCACTCCTGCTGCGGACAGCTCATCAAGCTTTCTCAGATATCTGGGAAGACGACGGATAACATTATTAGAAACTTTTACTCGCTTCAATTTAATTCTCTCCTTCAACGCTGAATCAATGTTCAAAATACATATATTTTTAAGTTCATTAATTTTATCACAATTTTTTTGTCATTTCAAGAGACAATTTGTCGTAAAAATGTCAAATTTTTATATGTGTTTTAACGATTTTCTGCTCATTCTTTACAGATTGATGTTTTCGGCTAAATATGTTATCTTAATTAATTGGAGCGTGATAAATATGCGAATGAGAAAAAAACCGAATCTTGTGCCGCGAATGGAAAAGTGTGCGGCAGTTCAGATAAAAGAACCGAAAGAGCTTAAGGGCAGCTGGCAGCGGGAATTTTCCGAAAAGGAAAGTCTCTGGCTTGAGCTGGGCTGCGGCAAGGGCCGTTTCACTCTCGGAACGGCGCAGGAAAACCCCCATATTATGCTGCTGGCCGTCGAGAAGGTTGCTGATGCCATGGTCATCGGCATGGAGCGTGTCTGCGCAGCGGAGGCAGAGAATGTCCGCTTTATCGAAATGGACGCGCTTGAGCTGAGAGAGGTTTTCGAGCGCGGCGAGATATCCCGCCTCTTCATAAACTTCTGCGACCCGTGGCCCAAAAGCCGCGACGCAAAGCACCGCCTCACCGCCCCAGGATTTCTGCGCATTTACGCAGATCTGCTGAATATCGGCGGCGAGATACACTTCAAAACCGATAACAGCCCGCTCTTTGACTGGTCGCTTGAGCAGTTTACAGCTGAGGGCTGGGAGCTTAAGGAAGTCACAAATGACCTCCACAGTAATGGCATATGCGGCGTTATGACCGACTATGAAGCAAAGTTCCACGAAATGGGCATTCCCATTAATCGCCTTGTCGCGGTAAGATGCGAAAGCACAAAGAACGGCGCGTCGGGCGAAGTTCCCCGACTGCGCGATGCCGCCCTTGCCGACGCGAGAGGAGCACAGGAGAAAT
>JAZLGD010000210.1:0-2817 GCA_045616105.1 Oscillospiraceae bacterium
TGCCAAAGGTTTAAGCTTCATTATATATTACCTCCAAAACTATATTACAAACTTCAATCGAATTAGCACTCTTTTGTTTTGAGTGCTAACTCGATTATTATAATAGCACATTTTCAGAATTTTGCAAGTATTTAAGAAGAAAAATTTACAAGAATTTTTATATATTTTCCTCTACAAGTTTTTGCCTGTACTTCACGGTTGATTACCTGACTGACCATTTCTGTACAGTTTCGGGCTTCAGCACTTATAACAACGCAAGTGTTCGCTCGTCATCAAAAGTACATGAACAGGTCGCATTTTATCATGCCGTTATAAAGCTTGCGCTTTTTGTCAGCGTTCTTGCCGAAGGTACGCTCAAACTCAGTATGGGATGACAGCAGATAAAGCTTCCAGTTTTCCGTATTGCGCCATGCCTCGCCGAAGCCGCGGTAAAGCATTTCCGCCTCCTGCTTTTCCATTATACGCTCGCCGTAAGGCGGATTAGTCACTATTATACCCTTCTCGGTCTTGCGGTTAAACTTAGTCGCATCTGCTTTTTCGAAGCGGACTACATCCAGCACTCCCGCTCTTGCCGCGTTTTCCTTTGCGATCTCAAGGGCGTTGGGGTCTATATCCGAGCCGACTATGCGGTAATCGCCATGGAATTCCTTATCTCTGGCTTCTTCTCTGACTTTAGTCCATATATTCGCATCAAAGCCACTCCATTTCATTGCTGAAAAATCGCGGTTAAGTCCGGGCGCACGGTTTTGGGCTATGAGTGCCGCCTCGATGGGGATCGTTCCGCTTCCGCAGAATGGGTCGCAGAAATCCTCTCTGCCGCGATAACGGGAAAGGCTCACCATTGCCGCCGCCATGGTTTCCTTAAGAGGTGCGGCATTATGTGCGGGGCGGTAGCCGCGCTTGTGCAGTCCCTCGCCCGATGTGTCTATACACAAAGACGCAACATCCTTCATAATGGAAAACTGTATCTGATAGGTCTCTCCATCCTCGGAAAACCACTCAATGCCGTAAACGCTTTTAAGGCGTTCCACAATTGCCTTTTTTATGATTTTCTGGCAATCGGAAACGGAGAAGAGCTTTGAATTGAGGCTGTAACCCTTTACGGGGAATGCGCCGTTTTTCGGGATGAGCGTTTCCCATGGCAGTGCCTTGGTTTTCTCAAAAAGCTCATCAAAGGTGTTTGCGTCAAACCTGCCCATCTCAATCAGAATTCTTTCTCCGATGCGAAGATTCACATTGGCACGTGCAATCGCTTCAAAATCACCTGAGAAATAGACCCTGCCGTTTTCGGAACGGACATTTTCCTGCTTCATACGCTTAAGCTCATCGGCTATGGGGCCCTCAAGACCCAGCAGGCAGGGAACGCAAAGCTCAAAATTGTTATTCATTTCAATCAGCTCCAACTGTTAAAGATTAGCCTCTCAATCCGCTTGAGAGGGGCAAACAAATGATAACCGATTTAAACCGCTTTGTAAATATACAGGTATGTTCTTTTTTTACATTTTATTAACCTTTGCATTTTTGCTTAATGTATAATATATTCATTACATATACAAATTATATTTAGGGGGAAATAATATGAATAAAAAAGCCCTCGTTGTCGAAGACGATGTAAACATTGCCGAGCTTCTTATGCTCTACCTTGAAAAGGACGGCTTTACAGTCAGCATAGCCAATGACGGCGGCAAGGCAATAAGCGAGTTTGAATCCTTCCAGCCCGACCTGGTTCTGCTGGATATCATGCTGCCAGTCATGGACGGCATTCAGGTCTGCCGCGAGATCCGTAAAACAAGTTCCGTTCCCATCATCATGCTCACCGCAAAGGGTGAGACCGCGGACAAGATTACGGGTCTTGAATCGGGCGCGGACGACTATGTTACCAAGCCCTTTGAAATCAAAGAGCTTCTCGCCCGCATCCACGCTGTCATGCGCCGCTCGGATATTGAAGACGCTCCCAAGGAGAAAAAGCTCAGCTATGACAAGCTGATTGTAAACCTCGATTCCTACGAGCTTATTGTTGACGATGTGAAGATTGACACACCGCCCAAAGAGATGGAGCTTCTCTATCACCTTGCCTCATCCCCCAACATTGTATTCACCCGCAACCAGCTTCTTGATGAGGTATGGGGATTTGATTACTTCGGCGACTCCCGCACCGTTGATGTACACATTAAGCGTCTGCGCGAAAAGCTTGAAGGTGTTTCTACCCAATGGTCGCTGAAAACGGTCTGGGGCGTAGGCTATAAGTTTGAAGTTGCAAAATAAAGCATGAAAAGTATTTATTTCAGAAACTTTCTTGCCACCGCGACACTGGTTTTCAGCTGCTTTCTGATTATAGGAACCGCTTTCTTCTTTCTCGGCCGAGGATATCTTCTGAATGACACTCAGGAAAGACTGAATGCTAACGCCGACGAGGTAGTACGTACCGCGTCGGCGCTTAGCCGTCAGGAGACTCTGGAAAGCCTGAACCTCCGCGTGACAATCTCTTCGCTTGCAAACAGCACGAAGAGCCACATTTTCATAACCGATGTGAGCGGCACAGTGCTCTCCTGCTCTGACAACTCTTTCTTCTGCGAGCATCTTTACCGCCAGATTGACCCCTCCGTCATAGACGATCTCAATGATGACGGAGAGATTGACATGTCCTCAAATCTAAACGGCTTTTATACCAGCGACCGCTATATTGTCGCCAAACCTATAAATGCCGGCGGAGATGTTATCGGCTACGCCTTCGTATCCTGCGAGAACTTATCCCTCATGGGCGTATGGAGCACCTTTATCGGAGTTGCCCTTACTGTTGCAGTAGCCGTAATGTGC
>JAZLGD010000211.1:0-2169 GCA_045616105.1 Oscillospiraceae bacterium
ACATTGAGTGCATGCGTTGCATTGAAAGTCAGTACAACATTCTCCGGGTTTTTCACGTTAAAAAGCTTCGCAATCTTTTCTCGGCACTCATATACCTTGTCAGCAGCGCGCATGGCAGGTAAATAAGCGCCTCTGCCCGGACTTGACATGCTCTCGACAGCATCGACCATTGCGTATTTCACGCTCTTTGGCTTTAAAAAGCTTGTTGCTGCTGAATCCAGATATATCACAAGGCTACCTCCTTGAGAGTTCCATCGGCATGCTGTTCAAAAATCTTGCCCTGCAAAAGCCCTTCCCGTCTCAATATATCGGCAGCTAAAATCCCGCGACCATATGATACAGTTACGCAATAGCCGCATCCATTACCCGCCGCAAGCTTCGGCGCTTTCGTTATACCTGCATTTATGCCTGACCTTTCAAGCACTCTGGCGGCTCTCTGCGCATAGGTCAGCGAGCGGCACATAATTAAATATCGCATAATACTCCCCTTCTAAATCTTTGATATATTCTATGCCGCCGCATTTGCTTTTGACCAAAACAAAACAGCGGATGAAGTTCATCCGCTGCAAGATTATTCGATTAACGCCACTGCATGTGCTGCTATGCCTAAGCCCTCACCTGTAAACCCAAGTTTTTCCTCTGTTGTAGCTTTTACGCTGACGCAGTCTGCGGGGATATTCATAACATCCGCGAGTTTCTCGCGCATAGCGCCGATAAAGGGTGCAAGCTTTGGCTTTTGAGCGATTATCGTGCTGTCAACATTGCCGACCTTATAGCCGTTTTCGCTCAGTACCTCGCAGACTTTTTTAAGAAGCACCAAGCTGTCAGCTCCAAGATACGCATCATCATTATCGGGAAACAGCTTTCCGATATCTCCTAATGCAGCAGCGCCTAAAAGTGCATCCATTATAGCATGGGTCAGAACATCGGCGTCAGAGTGTCCATCAAGGCCCTTTTCATATTCAATTTCAACGCCGCCGAGGATAAGCTTTCTTCCCTCTTTAAGACGGTGAACGTCATAGCCGTGGCCAATTCTCATTGATTATCTTCGCGCTCCTTAAGTATTCTTTCGGCGATAAAGATATCGCGCGCAGTTGTGAGCTTAATATTGTCAGGATCACCGTTTACAACCCTGACTTTAACGCCCATAGACTCAGCCGCTGAGCAGTCATCGGTTACCGGCAGCTTTTTATCAACCGCTTTTTTCAGTGCATTGGTAATTACATTCGCCGCAAAAACCTGAGGTGTTTGAATAAGCGCAACAAGGTCGCGGTCAGGCGTAGATATTACTGTACCTTTTTTGTTCAGGAGTCTGACTGTATCAATTGCCGACACAGCCGGCGCAACGGCAGAACAGCTTTCAGCCGCGGTAACACATCTTTCAATGAGTTCGGTACTTACAAAAGGACGTGCACCGTCTTGCACCGCAATGAGGTTTGCCTCTTCGCTTACGGCAAGAACGCCTGCCAGCGAAGATTCCGCCCTTGTTTTTCCACCGCAAATCACTTTGCTTGTCTTACTAATTCCGTATTCATTGCAAATATCGGCAACCGCCGCGAGATTATCAAGCTTTGTTACAACAATGATTTCATCTATTTGTTCTGACTTCTGAAAAGCTTCAAGCGTATATGCAATTACAGGTTTCCCGTTAAGCGGCATAAGGATTTTGTCCTTACCCATGCGTTGGGAGTTACCTGCTGCAACAATTACGGCAGAGCAGAATGTTTTCTTATTCTGCATGCCTCTTTTAATTCTATCAATAACCGACATTTTAAAACCTCAATTTACGAAACCGCTTCACAGATAATCGCTTCGATATCCGCGTAGCTCTTTTCCAAAGAAATTACCAGTTCGGATATAAAAATCTGCTTTGCGGAATGGAGCATTTTCCTTTCACCAGTTGAAAGGCCTCTTTCCATATCGCGAAGCATCAACCCCTTGACAACTTCGGCAACCTCAAGCAGATCTCCGCTTTTGATTTTCAGCATATTTTCCCGATAACGCTTATTCCAATTCTGAGTCATGTTAATATCAATTTCAGACAATGCGTCAATCACTTTAAGGGCTTCCTGAGGGCTTACTATTGGCCTTACTCCGATGTTTTCACAGCCTTCAACGGGAATCATAACCTTCATTTCGCCAACCGGGAGCTTGAGGACATAGTAATCT
>JAZLGD010000212.1:0-7631 GCA_045616105.1 Oscillospiraceae bacterium
TCTACTTTGCTGTACGCATTTTATGGGTAAATATGCCTTCTTCGAGGGCTTTATGATACAAAAACGGCTCTGTAATGAGCCACATAATGGTTTTGAATGATTGAGTGTTAATTTATATTACCTTCATTCTGTCATTCAACCCGTACAGTAAGAAGGTTGATTGCCAAAGTGAAGGTCATTTTTTGAAGAAAAATATCAAGCGTGGGGAGGAAAACTATGCTCAAAGCTTTATGGTTTGTTTTAATTGCCGTTGTCGCAATGATGACCCTTGCAGAGATTCCGCTGAGGCTCTGCGGAGTTGATTGCGACTGGCCCAACTACCACATGGGAATCTTCTGCTTGCTGGCTGTTGCGTTTCTGCCGGTCTATGTGCTTTACCTTGTGCTCAGGTTTCGCTGAACGGAAGAGGAAAATTAATTATCCCCTTTATTGTACAGGGATTGTGTGGTATTCTCATTACAGGAGTGATTTAAATGAACGGAATTTTCGGAAACTTGTTTGATCTTAACGGCGACGGCGAAATGAGCGCGTTTGAATTAGGCGTTGATTTTACCCTCTTCTCGATGATTATGGATGACGAAGATGATGACGAAGATGAATACTCCGACTCCGACGATTGAGGTAACGCACACTACATGAAAAACGCACTTATTATAAACAGAAAACTGGACAGGTGGGCGGAGGAAAACGCGCGCATAGGCCGGCTGATGAAATCAGAATACGGCAGGCTGATAAGAGAAGCCTACGATACTCTGGATGTTTCGGTGCTCTACCAGAGCCGCATCCACGGCAACGGGCATATCGAGCGCACTATGCTCCTCGGCGCGATGATTGCGCAGGCGCTTAATCTGTCCATCCACGAAAGCAGAATGCTGCTTCTCTGCTGTTCCTATCACGACATCGGCAGATTTAATGACTTCCGCGACGATGCCCACGGCAACATCGCCGCGAAGAAGCTGGTGTCCCCCGAAATGAAGTCCAAGTTCAGAGGATACAGCGCCGAGGATTTCAAAATCATGCAGGCGGCTATAACTCTGCATTCCATCAGCGACACGGAAATCGACTCCGTTGCACGGAGATATGCCCTTGATGCAAACAGCATGGCGAGGTATTACCGCATAGCCAAGTGCCTTAAGGATTCGGACAATCTGGACCGCGTCAGGCTCGGTGATCTGGACCCAAAGCACCTGCGGCATCAGGAGAGCTTGGACATGGTTTCCGATGCTCAGTGGATTTTTGATAAATACCGCTCCGCGCAAAAGCACAGAAGATGAAAGGGGTAGCCTTGTGGAACTGCTTGAACTGATGCGCAGAAGGCGCAGCATACGCAAATACTCCGGCGAACACATTGCCGATGAAAGCCTTGAAAAGATATTGCAGGCAGGTCTGCTTGCTCCAAGCAGCCGCGCAATTTACCCTGTGGAGCTTGTTGTGACAAGGGAAAAATCCGTCCTCGAAAAGCTCTCGGATTGCAAAGCCGGTGCCGCCAAAATGCTTGCCGATGCCGATGCTGCCGTCGTTGTTGTCGGCGACACCGAAAAATCCGACGCATGGATTGAGGACTGCTCTCTTTCCATGATGCTCATGCAGCTGGAAGCAAGCGAATTGGGTGTCGGCAGCTGCTGGGTGCAGTGCCGCGGCAGAAAAACCCCCGACGGCGAAAGCACTGAAGTCTACATCAGAAAACTTATGAACATTCCCGAGCATTTCGGCGTTCTTGCCGTGCTCGCCCTCGGCATCCCCGCGCAGGAAATCGATGCGCATCCACTGCCCTGTATTGACAGCGAAAAGGTGCATCGCGGAAGTTTTTAAGGAGAGTTGTCCATGCCAAAATCCCCTAATCAGAAGTTAAAGCTTTTATACCTCATGCAGTTTCTTCTGCAGAAATCAGACGAGGCGCACCCCATCTCCGTACAGCAGATGATTGACGAGTTGAGCGCCCACGACATCAAGGCCGAGCGCAAGAGCATATACGACGATCTGGAGGCTCTGCGCGTGTTCGGGCTGGACATCGTCCAGACCCGAGGCAAGACCACGGGCTACTATGTGGGAGCACGCGACTTTGAGCTTCCTGAGCTGAAGCTTCTCGTGGACAGCGTGCAGTCATCCAAATTCATCACTCAGAAAAAAACTCTCAGCCTTATTAAAAAGATCGAAAGTCTCGCCAGCGCTTATGACGCGCAGCTTCTTCAGCGTCAGGTTTATGTCCGCAACCGTGTAAAGAGCATGAACGAAAGCGTATATTACAATGTCGACGAAATCTCCAACGCCATCACACGGGATAAGGCTATCCGCTTTAAATACTTCGACTACACCGTAAGCAAGGAACGGCAGTTCCGCAAGGACGGCGCATGGTATGAGATAAGCCCCTTCTCCCTCATGTGGGACGACGAAAACTACTACATGCTCGGCTTCGATACGGAAGCCGGCAGGCTAAAGCACTACCGCGTTGACAAGATGACCGAAATCTCCGCCACCGAGCAGTGCAGAAGCGGCAAGGAAGCATTCAGGGCAATCGACATGTCGGAATACTCAAAAAAGATTTTCGGCATGTTCACGGGTGAATTACAGACGGTTAAGCTGCGCTTTGCAAACCACCTTGTCGGCGCGGCAATCGACCGCTTCGGAAGGGATATAATGATAATCGCTTCCGATGACGAGCACTTCACCGTCAGCGTTGATGTTGCGGTTTCGCCCCAGTTTTTCGCATGGCTCTTCGGCTTCGGAAAAGAGGTCGAAGTTATCTCCCCTGAAAGTGTCCGCAGCGAATTCAAAGCTAAAATTGAAGACCTGCAGTCGCTTTACTGATTTTCCACAGCCAACATACAAAAAAAGCCACGCCTAAGGCGTGGCTTTTGTATTTTTCTCAACACTCGATATTGAGTTTTCAAGCTGCTTTCTTGAGCTTATATCTTACCCATGTGAATGCGGGAATGACAAGGGCGGGAATGCCGATATATCCGATTATGGAAGTGCCCTTCTGCAGAAGTGCCTTCATGCCGAAGGAAGCACCGATTGCTGCAATTCCCAGAAGAATCATGGTGATAACGGCACGGCGCAGCTGCTGGTTTTTAATGAAGCCGAACAGCTTGTCAAAGCGCACACAGCCTGCGTTTGCAAGACCGGCGGCGCTTGTCAGGACTGCCAGAGTCATGAGGATTACAAACAGCCATGTAAGCCAGGGGAATCCGAGTCTTACGAGAACAGCCATGATGGGAACAGCTACAACGCCCGGATCACAAAGGTCGGGAATTACGGTTACATAGCAGAAGAGGGTGAATGCAATTGCAATCATAAGAATAACGGTGATGATATAGCCTGAGATGATAGCCTTCTTAGTTTCGGCCTTGCTTTCGAGAACATCAGCAACAGACATTACGTTGAATGCAATTGTTGACTGGAAGCAGCCATAGAGCATTGCACTGAGGATTGCATAAACAAGGTTGGGCTCCTTGGGGCTGACAGGTGCAGCGGAAATTGCGGCCTGCAGATCATATTCGCCGAACACAAGGCTGAGAACAGCAATCAGCAGAACGACAATAACGATTGCATACATCATGTATTTGGATGCCTTTGACAGAAGCTTAGAGCCGTAAAGGCAAAGAAGTGCGGAAATTATGATTGTGGGAATTGCGGCGCCCCAGTAGCCGAAGCCGTAGTTCATCAGAACGTTTGCCTCGCCGGAGAACGCAAGACCGCCGGCGCACATAACCGTTGCAACAAAGAGAATATCGTAAATAACGCTGACGGCTTTGCCGGCTTTTTCGCCGTAGCAGGACATTGCAAAAGGCTTGTAATTGGTAGTGCCCTGACTGCGTGCGTATTCAGCCATGTAATACATTACTCCGCCGGTGATGAGCATTGCCAGCAAAGGCATGATCAAACCGATTACGCCGTATTTGACATAGTATGTTACACTGAACGCACCGGTGGCAAATCCCGGTCCGAAATGGCCGCCAAGCCATACCGCAGCCACGCCCAGATATGAGGCTGTGAACACATTCTGCTTCTTCATTAGTTGTCCTTCTTTCTGATTATTCTTCAAACATGTTTTTTCTGCAGTTATTACATATGGTCAAAGGATGTTTTTCCTATTATCACATCTTTCAGGTCCTGTGCCATTTGCATATGCAGCGGGTGGGTCAGATAGGGCTGGAGGCATTCTTCAGAATCAAGCTGGATTACCGCCATTATATCCGCATTGGAATCGCGATTAACACAGCTGCGATACACAGAGTGTGAGTTCAGAAAATCCAGAGCCTGATCAAGCTCCATATAGGTTTTGCGGACTCGTGCTTCTACCGCATCCAAATCTGCATCGGCTGCCACCTTCAGCAGAACATAGTGAGTCATAATGCAAGTCTCCTTTTTCATATAGGATCTGCTTCACGCTTTAAATCGCAAAGGTTTACGTGATGATTTTACACCGTAGGTGAAAAATTTGTCAAGTGCATATGATTCACAAATTTTCAGTAAATACATAATAAATATCATTTTTATACGCAAAACAAAAGAATATTATTCATTTTCAATTTCCGATATCCCACATGCTGATATTATCTCCGAGCTTCATATTTGAAAAAACAGAAAACTTATTATATAATAATTATACACTATGCCATTGTTGTCGCGACAACGTGCAGCAAAGTCAGAGTTAAAAGTATCTATTCAGCATGGAGATTAAAAATATGATTTTTGTCGGATATCCCAGATGCAGCACAAGCAACCGCGCTCAGGCATGGCTTGACGCAAACAACATTCCATACGAATTCAGGCACATAAAGGACAACAATCCCTCTGCGGAGGAATTGAGAGCATGGCATAAGGTAAGCGGACTTCCTCTTAAAAGATTTTTCAACACAAGCGGCTTGCTGTACAAGGAGCTCAAGCTTAAGGACAAGCTCCCCGATATGAGCGAGGACGAGCAGTTTGAGCTGCTTGCATCAAACGGTCTTCTGGTCAAACGCCCCATCCTTGTTTCCGATGGTTTCGTTCTGGTTGGCTTTAAAGAAGCCGACTGGGCAGCACATCTTAAATAAACGCAGACGCACGGAGGCAGACGATGAGTGCAATTCCAATAGACCGCGTGTTGAAAAAACTGGACGAATATCTTGATAAAAAGGATTTTGATGCGGCAGAAAAGCACCTCAGATACTGGGAGGCAGACGCAAAGGCGAGCAGAGATATGCGCGGTCTGCTCACAGTTATCAATGAGCAGATTGGCTTTTACCGCAAGAGCTGTCGGGAGGCCGAGGCAATAGCCGCCGCGGAAAGAGCGCTAAAGCTCGCCGATGAAAACGGTCTTTCCGGCACCGCGACAATGGGCACAACGCTCATAAATGCCGCCACGGCATACAAAGCCTTCGGGCAGGCCGAAAAGGCTCTGCCGCTCTACGAAAAGGCAAAGGAAATCTACGAATCCGCTCTGCGCTCAGACGACAGGCGGCTGGGCGGTCTTTATAACAACATGGCGCTGGCTCTGCTTGACATGAGGAGCTTCACGGAGGCGGAAGCGCTTTTCAATAAAGCTATATCCGTCATGGCTCAGATCGATGGCGGTCAGGCTGAAATGGCAATAAGCTATTGCAATCTGGCAGATCTCTATTACTTAGATGGCAAAAGAGATGTCCGTCCCTGCCTCGAGAAAGCCTTCGAGCTTTTAAGCGCGGAAGAGCTTCCGCGGGACGGTTACTATGCCTTTGTCTGCAAAAAATGTGCTCCGACCTTCGCCTATTACGGTTACCCGTATTGCGAAAGGGAGCTACTTAAACGAGCGAGGAAAATATATGAAGGGGCTTGAACTTTCAAGAAGATATTACGATGAGCAGGGAAAACCCATGCTCGAAAGGGAGTTTCCTCAGCTTCTCCCGTATATAGCCGTCGGCTTTGTCGGAAGCGGCTCAGACCGCTACGGCTTCGACGATGAGGTCTCTCAGGATCATGACTTTGAGCCGGGCTTCTGCATTTTTCTCCCCGGCGAGAACATTGTCGACAGAAGAAGCGAATTTTTGCTGGAGCGCGCCTACGCAAAGCTCCCCAAGGAATATATGGGCTATGAAAGGCAGCCTCTTTCTCCCGTTGGAGGAAACAGAAACGGCGTAATACGCACTGCCGATTTTTACCTTAAGGCTGTGGGCGCACCAGACGGAAAGCTTTCTGATGATGCCTGGCTTCACATCCCCGACTACGCCCTTGCGGAGGCCGTGAACGGCGAAGTGTTCTACGATGCTTACGGCGAATTTTCCGCCACAAGAGCGGCGCTTTCGGAAATGCCTCGGGATATACGGCTCAAACGCCTTGCGGGAAATCTTCTCATAATGGCGCAGGCCGGTCAGTATAATTTTCTGCGCTGTATAAAGCACGGCGAAGCCGAAGCGGCTCAGCTTGCATGCAGCGAGTTTACAACTGCGGCTATGAAGGCGCTGTTCCTGCTTCGCGGAAAATATCTGCCCTATTATAAATGGAGCTTCCGCGCACTCAGAGCCCTCGATTCTGAGCAAAGGTATTCTGAAAGGCTTTCATTTCTCCTTTGCGGCGCAGGCTCAGCGGAAGAAAAACAAGCCGTAATAGAGGGAATATCCGCCGATATTATCCCAGAGCTTCAGGCTCAAGGGATAAGCAAGGCAAGCGGAGGCGAGCTCGAAAGGCACGCTTACTCCGTCAACGATTGTATATCCGACGGAGCGCTTAGAAATCTGCATATCCTGACTGCTATTTAAAAATGCAAAAGCTTTTATAATAAGCCTGTATAGATATACGGCATACAAGCCGAATGAAAGGAGAAAGCATGAACATAACCAAGGACATTCGCTACATAGGTGTAAATGACCACGAAATCGATCTTTTCGAGGGTCAGTACATCGTACCCAACGGCATGGCATACAACTCCTACGCAATCATAGACGAGAAGATTGCCGTTATGGACACAGTTGACCGGCGCTTCACCGATGAGTGGCTTAACAATCTGACTGAGGCAATCGGCGACAGAAAGCCCGACTATCTCATCGTTCAGCACATGGAGCCCGACCACTCCGCAAACATCAAGAACTTCATGGACAGATACCCCGAAGCAGTTGTCGTCTCATCCAAGATGGCATTCATGATGATGAAGAACTTTTTCGGCACGGATTTTGCCGACCGCCGCGTTGTTGTCGGCGAGGGCGACACCCTCTGCCTCGGCACTCACACCCTGAGCTTTGTTGCCGCACCTATGGTGCACTGGCCCGAGGTTATCGTTACCTATGACAGCACCGACAAGGTTCTTTTCTCCGCCGACGGCTTCGGCAAGTTCGGCGCACTTGACGCCGACGAGGATTGGGCTTGCGAGGCAAGACGCTACTACATCGGCATCGTCGGCAAATACGGCGAGCCCGTTCAGGCTCTTCTCAAGAAGGCCGCAGGTCTGGACATCCAGATCATCTGCCCTCTCCATGGTCCCATACTCACCGAGAATCTCGGTTATTACATCAATCTTTATGATATCTGGTCATCTTACGGCGTTGAGAGCGAAGGCGTAGTCATCGCCTACACCTCTGTATACGGCAACACCAAAAAGGCTGCCGAGCTTCTTGCGGAAAAGCTTGAGGCAAAGGGATGCCCCAAGGTCACCGTAACCGACCTCGCCCGCGACG
>JAZLGD010000213.1:0-9036 GCA_045616105.1 Oscillospiraceae bacterium
TGCAAGGCAGTTGAGGTAGTTGACGGAAGCGAAGATATCATCAACGATGATGTGCTTGGGAACGAGGATATCGATATTCTCGCGGATAGCATCCTTGAGTGCTTCGCCCTCATACTGCTCCATGAGCTGCTTAAGAACGAGGTAACGAACCTTTTCCTTAACCTCAACCTCTGCGGGGTCGAAGTCAACAAAGCTTCCGAGGTTGACCATGCCGTTGGAGAACACCTTGACGGTCTTGCCTTCAACGTTCAGGTAAACTTCGATTACGCCTGCTTCGTCGATAAGCTCTGCCTTCTCGCGGCTGATAACCTCGCCCTCATCAGCGATGATTTCGCCGGTGCGGAAGTCAACAACAGGAGCCGCAAGAGTAAAGCCAACTATACGGGAGCGGAGTGCCAGCTTCTTATTGAACTTATAACGGCCGACATTGGAAATATCGTAACGGCGGCGGTCGAAGAACAGTCCGTCAAGAAGTGCTTCTGCACTTTCAACAGTGGGAGGATCGCCGGGACGCAGCTTGCGGTAAATCTCAACAAGGCATTCATCGCGGTTTGCGGTAGTATCCTTATCGATGGTTGCGATAATGCGCTCGTCCTCGCCGAAGATTTCCTTCAGGCGCTCATTGGTAACTGCGCCGACAATTGTGTCAGGAGTGCAGCTGAGCCAGGTTTCGGGCTTGTTTTCGTCGTAAGCGCCCATAGCCTTAAGGAACCATGTGATGGGAAGCTTGCGGTTCTTATCGATGCGGACATAGAAAACGTCGTTTGCATCGGTCTCATACTCAAGCCATGCGCCGTGGTAAGGAATGACGGTGGAAGAATAGAGGCTGGTCATGCTGCGGTCGGTGGTCTTATCGTAGTACACACCGGGAGAACGCACGATCTGGGAAACGATTACACGCTCGGCACCGTTAATAATAAAGGTACCGCCGGCGGTCATGAGCGGGAAGTCGCCCATGAAGATTTCCTGTTCCTTGATCTCTTCGGTTTCGAGATTGCGCAGGCGGACACTGACCTTCAGCGGTGCATTGTACGTTGCATCGCGTGCTTTGCATTCCTCTTCTGTGTATCTGGGCTTCTCATCGAGAGAATAGTCGACGAAGCTCAGCTCGAGGTTGCCTGAATAGTCGGTGACTGCTTCGGTATCTCTGAAAACCTCACGCAGGCCGGTCTCCAGAAACCACTTGTAGGATTTCTTCTGGATTTCCAGCAGATTGGGCATGTCCTGGATCTCTTCATAACGAGCAAAGCTCTTTCTCAGAGTCTTGCCGTAGAGAACATCTTTTGGCATTTGCGCACACTCCTTCTTCAAATTCAAACGCCCGGTGCCGTTGTTTCTTTTAGCACAAACGGTGTTGTATTTACACTTCGAAAATGCTATATTGTGAATGTAGATAGTGGCAGAATATGGCCACATTACAAAATAACATAGCAAGTTATTCTATCATTCAGTATATATAAAGTCAAGAAAAATTTTGTGAATTTTGAAAATTTCGGCGGGGGCGTTAAGTTCCGGCCGCTTTTTTGTATATTTTTACATGGAGGCAGTTATGCCAATAGGTATTTACATCGCTCTTTGCGTCATCTATTTAATCGCAATGGCGCTTTTATGGCGTGAAGGTTTTTTCAGGAGCAAGGCGGGCATCGTCCTCCCCGCTCTCATAATGTTATCAATAATTGTTGTAAGAGCTTTTATGTTCGGCCATGAAACAGACGACTATCTGAACTTTTTGAAGCCTTGGGTAGAGTTTTTCAGAAATAACGGCGGATTCAAAGCGCTCGGATACCCTGTCGGCAACTATAATCCGCCTTACCTCTATTTTCTCGCTCTGTTTTCTTATTCAGGAATCAGCGAGCTTTATCTTATAAAGCTTCTGTCCCTGTTGTTTGATGTACTTCTGGCATGGGCCTGCATGAAGCTTCTTTCCGTGTGTATAAAAAAGGGAAGCACACTCATTGCATGCTTCTTCGTAATTCTTGCTCTGCCCACCGTTGCACTCAACGGCGCTTATTGGGCTCAGTGCGACAGCATATATGTTTTCTTCGGCGTGCTCAGTATTTATCTTGCTCTCAGCGGAAAACCTGCAGGCAGCATGATATCTCTTGCGGCTTCCCTTGCTTTTAAGCTTCAGGCAATATTTATAATCCCCGCCTTCTTCGTTCTTCTGCTTGCAGGCAAGATTAAACTCAAACATGTTTTTGTGTTTCCCGCTGCTTATACGGTATTCCTTCTTCCCCCTGTGTTCTTCGGCAGACCGCTTATTGAGGTACTGACGCTGTACTTCAATCAGGCGGGAACTGTGGGCGCTGCAATGAACTATAACTCTCCCTCTGTGTTCTCCATGCTCGGCAATCTGGACTCAAGCATATGGTCAAAGCCCGCTGTTATGGCTGCGTTTGCATTTATGCTGATAATTCTACTTTTTGCACTATTGAAAAGAGAATACCTTTCAGATAAAATGATATTAGGATTTACATTGCTTCTCGCAATCGGAATCCCCTTTTTACTTCCCCATATGCACGACAGATATTTTTATTTTGCCGATGTAATGAGCGTTATTCTTGCATTTACCGCGCCGGCTTTCTTCCCACTCCCCTGCTTTGTGCAGTTTGCGTCCTGTCTCAGCTACTACGCATATCTGAACATGCGCTATCTTCTGCATCCGCGCACCGGCGGTATCTGCATGCTGGCGGCACTTATATTGGCATTTGTCTACACATTCGCAATTGATAAAGACGTGAGCTTAATTTCAAGGAGTAAACATACATGAGAAAGACAAAGATTATTTGCACCATCGGTCCTGCATCCCAGTCCGAAGAGGTTCTGGAAAAAATGTGTCTTGCGGGCATGAACGTCGCCCGACTTAATTTTTCCCACGGCTCTCACGAGGAGCATCTGGCAAAAATCAAAGCCATCCGCAAGGTTCGCGAAAAGCTCAATCTCCCCATCGCAATCATGCTGGACACCAAGGGTCCCGAATACAGAATCAAAACTTTCAAGGACAAGAAGGTCACCGTAAACGCAGGAGACACCTTCACTTTCACTACCGATGAGATAGTCGGCGATGAAACACGTGTTTCCGTTACCCACAAGGCAATGCCGCAGGACGTTTCTGCAGGAGATACGATTACGGTTAATAACGGTCTTGTCATATTTGAGGTTGAGAAAGTTAATGGCTCAGATGTCATCTGCCGCGTTGTTGTCGGCGGTGAAATGTCCGACCGTAAGAGCATGAGCTTCCCCAATAAGACGCTGTCAGGTCCCTTCCTTTCCGAGCAGGACAAAGCAGACCTTCTGTTCGGCATAGAAAACGATGTTGACTTTGTTGCCGCATCCTTTGTTTCCACAAGACAGAATCTGATTGACATGAATGAGTTTCTCCGTGCAAACGGCGGAGAGCACATTTGCGTTATTGCAAAGATAGAAAACCGCGCCGGTGTTGATAACATCGACGAGATCTGCGAAGAATGTGACGGTATCATGGTTGCAAGAGGCGATCTCGGTGTTGAAATTCCCTTCGTGGAAGTACCCGCAGTTCAGAAGTATCTCATAACAAAGTGCAGAATGCTCGGCAAGCGCGTTATTACCGCAACCGAAATGCTGGAATCCATGATTCAGAATCCCCGTCCTACCAGAGCCGAGATTTCCGATGTAGCAAATGCCGTATATGACGGATGCTCCGCTATCATGCTCTCCGGCGAAACCGCCGCAGGTCAGTATCCTGTTGAGGCGCTCTCCTGCATGGCAGAGATCGCCGAATACACGGAAAGACAGATACATTACAGCAAACGCTTCTATACATCCGAGTTTAAAATCAAAAACAAGCTCGATTCCATTTCTCATGCAACCTGCTCCATGGCAATTGACGTTGAGGCAAAAGGCATCGTTGTCTGTTCAATAAGCGGAACAACCGCACGTATGGTAAGCCGTTTCCGCTGCCCCGTTGATATCATCGGTATGACAACCGACGAAAAGGTATGGCGTCAGCTTGCTCTTTCATGGGGCGTAATTCCCGTCATGTCAAAGGAATTCCAGTCCATGGATGTAATGTTCTATTATGCAGTTGAAAATGCGAAAGAAATCCTTAATCTCCAGAGTGGTGATAATGTTGTAATCACCGGCGGAATGATTGGCGGCCCCCGCGGCAACACCAACACGATCAAGGTTGAAACAATACAATAAGATTATAATAAAAAGAGCCGTTCGATGAACGGCTCTTTTGTTTTAACTGAGTAATAGCAAAAAGAAAAGCTCATCCATTCGGATGAGCTTTTTTTGGTGCGAGAGAGGAGACTTGAACTCCCACGTCGGTTGACACACGCCCCTCAAACGTGCCTGTCTACCTGTTCCAGCACTCTCGCATACCTCATTAAAGGCAAGGGTTATTATAGCAGATATCGAGCGAATGTCAAGAGTTAATTTCAAGTTTTTCAATTTTTATTTTTATTCCCGAAAAGGCCGAAAACGCAGCCATAATTGTATATAAAAAACAATTGTGCACAAAATACCTCCGAATACATTTTTAATACGGAGGTATTTCTATATGTCAAAGCGCATTGCTATATCTGTTTCTGCATTGCTGGCTCTTGTTTTGTGTATGGGACTTATTATTCCAAGCATTGCCGAGGGCTCCGCTCCCGTTGCTGAGAATTTTGAATTTGAAACCTATCGCGGCGTATCATTCGGCGGTCAGCTTTCGGCAATTGATCCCGAGGGCGACACTCTGAGCTTTGAGATTACCACTAAGCCTGTCAAGGGCACGATTGAGCTCAGCGACGACGGCAGCTTTGTATACACGCCCGACGAGGGCAAGAAGGGCAAGGATTATTTCGGCTACAAGGCTGTTGACTCGGAGGGCAATTATTCTCAGGAGGCAACGGTAATTATTCGTCTTCTAAAGCAGGAAACCGCTATCAGCTATGCGGATATGACCGGCACACCCGCTGAATACGCCGCCGTAAGGCTTGCCGAGTGCGGTGTGTTTATCGGCGAAAAGCTGGGAGACAATTATTATTTTTCTCCCGACGAAGCAATCAGCCGAGGCGAATTTCTTTCACTTTGCCTTGAGCTTACCGACGCAGATATATTAAACGGCGTTGTAAGCACAGGATTTTTCGATGATGAGCTCATCCCCGACTGGCAGAAGGAATACGTTTCCACAGGTGTGCGCGACGGTGTTATTAACGGCTATTCCGATGATACGGGCGCAGTCTTCTCCTCCGGTAGTGACATCACCAAGGCCGAGGCGGTTGCTATGCTTTCAAGAACGCTCAGGCTTTCGGATGTAAGCTATATAAATCTCAACGACAGCATACCCACATGGGTCGAGCAGGATACGGCAAATCTTTATGCCAACAACATTGTCACTAATGTCAGCGCGATGAATGTCCCCCTCACCCGCGCCGAGGCGGCGATGATGCTTTCAAATGCGATGGAGCTTGCATAAATAAAAAGGTGTGATTTAATCACACCTTTTTTAATGCTTCAGTAAGCTTTTCATCTGCTTCTGCCATTATTGTATTGTAGTCGGTATAAATGACCTTGCCGGGCAGCGCACCGGAGGGCTTCTTAACAAAGCGCACCATGGTATAGTCAACAGCGGTTTTGCCGCCTTCCCTGCCCTGGGAGAAATATACGGCAAGCGATGCTGCTTCCTCTATTGTTTTCTCGGGAGGAGTTAAGCCTTCGCAGCTTATGATAACATGGCTTCCGTGTACGGATTTTGTATGAAGCCAGACATCTGTTCTGCGGGCGGTTTTTGTGGTAAGCTCGTCATTCTGGCTGTTATTGCGTCCGATGAGAATTTCAAAGCCATCGGATGATACAAAGCGCATATACGGCTGTTTTTTGGCCTTATCGGGCTTTGAGCCTTTCTGCTTTTTGATATAGCCCGTATCGGTAAGCTCGCGGCGGATTTCCGCAAGGTCGCGTTCGGTTTCGGCTCGCTCTATCTCATCGAGAACACTGTTCAGATAGTCAAGCTGTTTTTCGCCCTCGGATATGAGCTTTGTGAGATAAAGCTCCGCGGTTTTCAGCTTATTATATTCCTTGAACATCTGAGCCGCATTCTGCTGCGGAGTTTTAAGAGGG
This sequence comes from Oscillospiraceae bacterium, assembly GCA_045616105.1. GTDB lineage: Bacteria > Bacillota > Clostridia > Oscillospirales > Oscillospiraceae > F23-B02. The sequence continues at coordinate 6,091 of JAZLGD010000213.1, forward strand.
TCAAGCTCAATCTCAACCGTGGGACATCCCTCGGTGTAATAATCCTCGCAGCTAAGCTTTGCATCGCCTTTTTTCATGCGATACATATTAGCCGTTATTAGCTCTGCGTTTTTACGGATGCTGTCTCTGTCCTCAGTGCGTTTTAATTCCTCGCGCTGAGAAGTGAGCTTTCGCGCAATGCGGTCGCGTGCGGTTTTCACACTGTGGCTCAGCTCCCTGCCCCTTTTGCGGCGGCGCTCAATGCTTTCGCGCTTGGAGTAGTAGGCGTCAAGCAGAGTAGAAAAATCAGGCAGAATTTCGCTTTGCATTCCGCTGCCGTACTGCTTCAGTGCCATAAAGGAAAACTCGCGCGGCTTGCCGTCTTCCGTCAGCAGAGTCGGGCTAAACTCACCTGCTTCAACCGCATCGATCAGCGCATCAAGTGCATCGGGCATAAGCTCCGGATCATCAAAACTCCGGCAGGCAATTTCGCGGCAGATAAGCGGCGAAAGCCCCGAAAAACTGTCCATGAGCTGTTTATCCAATGGTCTTGAACCATCTGCATTTCCGAGCACTTCGCGGCGTTCCGCGGCACTGAGCTCAAACACGAGCGGTTTCTTCTGCTTCGGCGGCAGGCGGTAAATCATGCCGGGGAGCATTCTTCTATCTGCATCGCCGCCGAAGTCCATACGGCGCAGACAATCTATTATTCTTCCGTCAGAGCCGATAAGAACAAGATTTGCGCTTCGTCCCATAAGCTCGACAGCAAGGCGCAGGTCAACGTTATCCCCAAGCTCGTTGCGGCTCAGAAGGTCGATAATGAGCAGGCGCTCATAATCGGGCTGAGTCAGCTTTTCGATTCTCGCGCCCACCAGATACTTTCTGAGCAGCATACAGAACATGGGCGGCTCTGCCGGGTTTTCAAAGCTCACATTCGTCAGCTGAATTCTGCCGCTTCCCGCTCCCGCATTAATGAGCAGGCGCATATTCTCTCCGTTATTGCGCGCGGAAATGAGTACGCTATCGCGCTCGGGCTGTTGAATCTTATCGATACGCGCTCCGACGATTTTTTCGTCAAGCTCGCGCTTTATGGCAGACAGTACTATTGCATCAAGCGCCATGTCTATCCTCCACGCATATAGAGTAAATCTCATTAATTCTGTCCACTCTGCCCTGCAGATACAGCCAACCGAACAGTGCTTCAAGTCCCGTTGCGGCATGATACTGGCCTATATCAGCCTTGTGGGGAATGGAGTTTACCTTTGTATTGCGGCCGCGCTTATAAACGGACATTTCCTCGTCCGTGAGTACGGGCAGCAGCTTTGACATTGCCTCGGCCTGTGCAGGGGCATTTACAATTGATACAGTCAGCTTATGCAGCTCTGTTACCTTTGTATGACCCTCGCGGCAGAGCATTGTGCGGGTCAGGAGCTCATAAACTCCATCGCCTATGTGGGCAAGGCCCAGCATGCTTATCTTATTAATATCCTGCAAATTCATTTCAGGACAGAAGTAGTTTTCCATAATCTATCACCTAACAAAACAGGGCGGTTTTACTCCGCCCTGTTCTTATTATATTTCTTCGTCGGGGTCTTCTGCTTCTTCAAACTCGAGCTGGGTCTGGAGTACCTCTGTGGGGGCTGTACCGTTTGCGTACTGCATCTCCGCCCATTGCTCTTTTGTTATAAGAATCTGGCGGGGCTTTGAGCCTTCAAAGGGACCTACTATACCCAGTTCTTCCATCTGGTCAACAATTCTCGCGGCTCTTGAATATCCCAGCTTCAGGCGGCGCTGAAGCATGGAAACAGATGCCTGCTTGGTATCGAAGATAACATCAACAGCCTGAGGCAGCAGCTCATCGTAATCAGAGGCGGCACCTGAAGCGTCTGCATCAGAAGAAGAGCCTTTGCCGTTGCTGTTTTTGTCCTCGGCAGCTTTTTCAATCTGCGCCATAACCTCGTCATTGTACTGAGCAGTTGACTGTTTCTTGATAAACTCAACGATCTGGTCGCGCTCTTCGTCGCTGACAAATGCGCCCTGAACACGCAGGGGCTTTCCGCAGCCGATGGGAGCATACAGCATATCGCCCATACCGATGAGCTTCTCAGCACCTGCGTTATCAAGGATAATGCGGCTTTCAAGAGCGGAGGATACGGCAAATGCGATACGGCTCGGGATATTCGCTTTCATAAGGCCCGTGATAACGTCCGCGGAAGGCCGCTGGGTTGCGATTATAAGGTGCATACCTGCCGCACGGCCCATCTGCGCAACGCGGCAGATGCTTTCCTCAACTTCCTTTGAGGCGACAAGCATAAGGTCTGCCAGTTCATCGATAACAACGACGACATTGGGCATCTTGGGCTGTCCGTTTTCAAGCAGATAATCGTTATAGGACGCAAGGTTTCGGACATTTACCTCAGAGAACAGGCGATAACGCTTGAGCATTTCCGTTACTGCCCACTGCAGCGCGCCTGCGGCCTTCTTCGGGTCGGTTACAACGGGTATGTAAAGATGAGGTATGCCGTTATAAACGCCCAGTTCAACCATCTTCGGGTCGATCATAATGAGCTTTACATCGTCGGGATCGGACTTATACAGAAGGCTTATTATAAGCGAGTTCATGCAGACGGATTTACCTGAGCCGGTTGTACCTGCTATGAGCAGATGGGGCAGCTTGGAGATATTGCCTACAACGGGGTCTCCGCCGATATCCTTACCGACAGCAAAGCTCAGCTTGGATTTCGCACTATTAAACTTGGGCGAATCGATTATATCACGCAGGTAAACTGTGCTTACGGTCTTGTTGGGAACTTCAATGCCGACGGTAGATATTTTATCGGGGATAGGCGCAATTCTTACGCTTACAACACCCAGCGCAAGGGCTATATCGCCTGCAAGATTTGTAAGGCGGCTCAGCTTTACGCCCTGTTCAAGCTCAAAGTCATATCGTGTGACTGTGGGGCCGTG